>JAUNTC010000139.1 GCA_030538915.1 Lachnospiraceae bacterium
AAAAATCGTCAAAGCCAGTAAAATCAAGAGATTTAGGCTTGACAGAATAGGAAGGGATTACGCATTATGAAGATTGAAACAATATTGAATGCACTGGAAATTACAGAACTTGCGAAAGAAAGATTCAAAGAAGAACGAGCAACCGACCACCTGGAAGGCTGGTTTCTCGCCAAAGAAATTATGCGTGAATGCGATGAAAAATACAAAGAAGACGAAGACGCGATCCGAATTGCCAAAACACTTGTAGAAGTGGCAAAGCGCCTTCCACTTTGGCTCAGTGATTATCACATTTTCGCAGGAACACAGGACGATGCGTTTGCAAGATCTTATGCCCTTATCAATCCGGCATTTTCAGTAGATTCTTTTACCGGATACTGCGATCCGGTTGCAGTGTTCGGGGACATCGATCCGATCGGAGATATTACAAAGGAACGGATCGAGGATCTGAAAAATTATAACGAGCATACGAAATTTGCCCAGGCACTCTGTGCGGCTTACGACATCGCAGGGGATAAGACGAGTGAGGCTATTTTCTTTATCGAGCAGGTAACCGGACATCTCATTCCGGATATGCGGGACGTATTAAAAACCGGTGTCAAAGGATTAAAAGAGAAGATAAAGAATACAGAAAAAAATGCAATAAATAATGTGTATTATGAAGCTATGGACATTGCCCTGGATGCAGCCGTTGTCATTGCCAATCGATATGCGGATATGGCAGAAGAAAAGGCGAACAACTTAGAAGGAAAAGAAAAAGAGCGCTTTTCACTGATGGCTGCCACTCTTCGGAAAGTACCGGAAAATGGAGCGGATAACCTTTACGAAGCGATCCAGTCTTTTATCATTATGTGGCAGGTCATGTGCCTGGAGCAGACACCGAACCCTTATGCATTTTCTGTTGGAAATGCAGACCGCATTTTCGAGCCGTATCGAAACAAGGAAGATACAGACCGTGATATGACTGCCGCCCTGTTAAAGCATCTGCTCGTATTTTATAACGTGGCAGACAGAAGCTGGGCGATTTCTCAGAATCTCATTATCGGTGGCAAATCCAATGATGGAAAAGACCTGACAAACCCGACCTCTTATGCACTGTTGGATGCCTATTATGACATGAATCTTCCACAGCCGATCTTGTCTGTGAAATTGCATAAGAACACGCCGGATGAACTGTATGAAAGTCTGGGAAGATTTTTGTTTACACCGGGCTGCCTTACTCCATCATTTTTCAACGATGATTCGGTGTTTGAATTTTTGAAGGAAAAGAACCATGTGGAGATGCAGGATCTGGAAGATTATTCCGTTGCAGGTTGTCAGGAGCCACTCATTATGGGAAAGGACAACGGAAATACGACGAACAGCTGGCTTAATATGGCGAAGGTGTTAGAGCTTTGCATTAACGATGGAAAATCAGAGATTTCCGGAAAGAAATTTGGAAAGAGTTATAAGGAAAATGGATGTGAAAATGCATTGGAGCTTTTGAAAAACATTCGTCCGATCTTCTATAAAAATTTGGAAGAATTTGTAGATCAGATGGTGGAATGTGCCAATGCGGCATCTAAGGCCGTTTCTATTTTGCAGGTGCCATTCCTCTCCACATTGATGGGTGGCATTGAGACTGGTGTGGATGTAAGAGATACAAAAGAACAGGGAACAAAATACAATGGAAGCGGCTGCCTGATCCACGGACTTTCTGTAGTGGCAGATTCCTTTGCGGCAATCGATATGCTCCTTGCGGAGAGACCGGAAGATGCAGAGCGCATGGTAGAAGCACTCAAGGATAATTTCGTTCACGATCCGGAGATGCGCCAGTATCTTATGAAAGCAAAAAAATATGGAAATAATATCGCCTCCGTAGATAACGATGCAGCGCAGATTGCTGGTAAAGTAAGTGATATGGTATGTTCTAAGAAAAATTATCTTGGCAACGCATTTCGTGCAGACTGGGCATCTCCGTCCACACATCTTCTGTATGGCTACTGGGTAGGAGCTACACCGGACGGAAGACTTGCAAGAGAAGAATTAGGATATGGAATCGATCCGCTTTACGGTGAGGCACATCAGGGATTAGGCTTTCGGATTATGTCCAATATGAAGCTCCCATTTGAGAAGATGAACGGCGGATGTGCGTCCCACCTTGGAATCAATCCAAATTATTTCAAGAGTCAGACGATGGAAGGAAAGGGAATGGAATTTAAAGAAAAAATCATGGCACCACTGTTCTTCAATCCGAAGAAGACGGATGGCATTTCTCCATTCTACCTGTATGTAAATGTGACAACTCCGGAAATGCTTCGAAAAGTGTTGGCAAACCCAAAGAAGTATGCACCGAGCGGCGTATATATTATGCGAATCCACGGAACATTTGTAAACTTCTTAGATCTTTCACCGGATATTCAGGAGGATATCATTAAGCGACTGGACATGGAGTCTACCACAATGTAGCAATATTAGATAAAAAAGGGAAATGGTTTTTGTTCAAATAAGAGAAAAGGCATTTTCCTTTTTTTAAACCTTGAATTTCAACTGTTAAAATAGTATTTTTATTATACATTAAACCACATTTAAAAAGTAATTTAAATAACGGAGAAGCTAAGGAAAGCCTACTAATAAAAAGTCAAGTACTTTTGAAAAAATTTAAGAATTGAA
>JAUNTC010000140.1 GCA_030538915.1 Lachnospiraceae bacterium
ATCACAAGGGATACAGCGATTTTTTCTTCTAACAACTGTCAAAGACAGGATTGTAACACGAAGTGAACGAATTGGTAAATAGGGATTTTAAATAAGCTGCCGCTTCATGATTCGTTCATGAAAGCGACAGCTTGCATCTTCAAAATAATTTTTTCTTAAATTGCTTTCTTGATCACATTTTGGAAATTCAATCTCGCAATCTTTTCCATCTCTTCTTTCGTCATTCCCATCTTTTCAAAACAGCGGAAAAGATTTGGAATTTCAGCAGCGTTACTCATACCTTTCGCAGCAGAGCTTGTCTCATCTGTCATAGATCCCATCGCTTCGTCATGAATAAATTCAATGAAATCAAATCCACATCCTACATGATCGATTCCCATTACGTCGATCATATGATCAGCATGTCTGGCAAGATTCTCAACATTTTGCTTAGCCTTATCAGGATCGATAAAGTCTTTAAAAGCGTTCAATCCGACAACTCCATCCACATCTCGGATCGCACGAAGCTGCTCATCGGTCAGGTTACGTGGCACATCGCACAATGCACTTGCATTTGAATGTGAAGCAATGATCGGCTTTGTAGCCAGCTTCATGCAGTCCCAGAAACCTGCCACATTCAAATGAGACATATCTAGAAGCATACCCTTATCCTGAATCTTTCTTGCGACCTTCTTTCCTGCTTCTGTCAAACCATATGTTTCACCGGAATTAGCACCCGCTCCAAGAGCATTTGCTTCGTTCCATGTAAGCATTGCATGTCGGCATCCAAAATCATAGTACGCATCAATCTTTGAAACGTCATCTCCAATTGCCGCAAGACCTTCGATTCCATGGAATATATAGATCTTTCCGTCGTCGATTGCTTTCATCATCTCCGCATAATTGTGCACGATGCGAATATCATCACACTCTTCTGCCTCTTCTTTTGCACATCTCATAATGTCTTTCGTGCGGCTCACATAATCGGCATCATACGGTGGATCCACCCATATAACAAAAATGCTTCCCTCGACACCGCCTTTTCGTAATCTGTCAATATGGCATCTGCGCAGCACATCTTTCTCGCCTTTTAATCTACGTTCTGTTACATCACACCAAATATCCGAATGCGCATCAAAATACATAATCTACCATCCTTTCTCCTGTGAAGCCTGTCTTTTGAAGTTCCATTTGTTATATCTTTCCTTTTTATAATCGGCGCGTCCCAAGGAAAAAGGAACGCGCCGATCATCAGTCGTTTTCTAGTATTTTATTCAAATTTATGCTCCTAAGATAACTCCGACTAATGTTCCGAGGTAGTTACCGATTACATATCCAAGTGTTCCTACTAACATCGCAGGACCAACAAGACGTGTCCATCCCTGTGAGATTGCCATACCGGCAGCAGTCGTTGGTCCACCGATATTTGCATTTGATGCGATGATCGCATCTTCCAGGTCGCACTTGAAAAGTTTTGCACTGATAAAACAGAAGAACATGTTAATACATACCATGATCGCTGTAAGTACCAGAAGCAGAGGAGATTTTGTTACTACTGTAATAATGTTTGCCGGTACACCGATTACAAACAGGAATAAGTAGATTAAAAATGTTCCGATCTCCTGAGATCCATGTAAGTTTTCTTCTACCTGTTTATTGAAGCATGTAGCTACGATAACAGAGAAGGTTGTGATCCATACATACTGGCTACCGAAGAATTTACCGATGAAATCCATAACGCCAGATGCGTTGCTTCCTACAGCACCGCTGATCAGACCGGCGATAAACTGAGAAAGCCATACGATTGTTACCGAATAACCAATATTGTAAGCAATATCCTTTAATGAAATCTCTTTACGGCTCCAAAATGCAGCTGCCTGTGTCTGTGCAGCATCTTTAGAAATGCCTGCTTCTACTTCGTCAATATGTGGATGTGAGAAGTGTGAACGGAAGAATTTCATTCCTGCAAATGCGATCAATACAAAGAAATAAGCTGCCATCAAAAGGTTATCTGCAACCGTTGCTGCCGCTGTCAAATCTTCTCCTGCCGCATACTGTGATGCCATCGCTGCAAAGTTTACACCACCACCAATATAAGAACCGGTCATCATACTTGCTACTTTTGCAAGTCCACTAGCATCTCCGAATGGTACTCGCAGAGCAAAATAAGCTACGAACGCACCACATACAGTACCTACTGCACCAACCAGGAATACGATCAACATCTTACCGGTGTCTCTCCATACACGGGAAAGGTCACACTGAAGAAGTAACAGTGGAATACCCATTGGTACGATCATGCCCCATACGATGTCATCATACAGAACGCTGTGGATTGGGATAATGCTTAAGTTTGCAAGTACCATAGCGATGATCAGTGCTAAGATTGCACCTGAAACTTTGGATGCCCAATTGTACTTTTGCTCCAGATAGATAGAGAAAGCAACACCAAGACACATGACTGCGAGCAATGCCCACGTATCATCTGCCGCAATGAGCGATTCCCGCCCGACTAGATTTTGAAATACTGAACTTAACATATAATACCCTCCTTCGTTCTCAAGAATTAAACGACTGACTTAGATGAAATTTATATATTCATCTGATTTATTCTATTATACCTACATTTTGAAATAATAACAACAGATTTTCGAAATTTTGGTAAATAT
>JAUNTC010000058.1 GCA_030538915.1 Lachnospiraceae bacterium
ACATACGCTGGATCTTACGCTCTGTAGGTGCGTTACCTTTCTGTACTTCTGCACCACATGTCTCGATGGATTCTTCTGTATGTACTTTTGAAGAACCAGTTGCTCCACCACATCCGTCACGTCCGGTACGTCCACCGAGTAGAACGATGATATCACCCGGATCAGAAGTTTCACGAATGACAGCTCTTCTCGGTGCAGCTCCAAGAACAGCTCCGATCTCCATACGTTTTGCAACATAATTTGGATGATAAATCTCTTTAACAGCTCCGGTTGCCAGTCCGATCTGGTTTCCATATGAGCTGTATCCATGTGCTGCTTCGCGCACAAGCTTCTTCTGTGGAAGTTTACCTTTCACTGTATCTTTCACAGATACTGTCGGATCTGCAGCACCTGTTACACGCATTGCCTGATATACATAAGTACGTCCTGAAAGTGGATCGCGGATCGCTCCTCCAAGACATGTTGCTGCTCCACCGAACGGCTCGATCTCTGTCGGATGGTTGTGTGTCTCATTTTTGAAGTTTACAAGCCACTCTTCTTCCACTCCGTCTACTTTGATCGGCACTACGATACTGCATGCATTGATCTCATCAGACTCTTCCTGATCTTCAAGCTTTCCTTCTCTTTTTAGTTTACGCATTGCCATTAATGCAAGATCCATAAGGCATACGAACTTGTCTTCTCTTCCTCTGAAGATTTCGCTGTGATCTGCAAGATACTGTCTGTATGTCTCTTCCAATGGTTTTCTGTAGTCTCCATCCTCAAACTTCACATCTGTAAGCTCTGTAGAGAATGTTGTATGACGACAGTGATCAGACCAGTATGTATCAAGAACACGGATTTCTGTCATAGATGGATCTCTGTTTTCTTCATTTTTAAAATAGTTCTGGATATGCTGGAAATCTTTAAATGTCATAGCAAGTCCAAGTGAGTTATAAAGTTCGTTTAATTCTTTTTCTTCCATATCTTTGAATCCATCAAAGATTCTTACATCCTCAGGCTCTTCAAACTTTGTTACAAGAGTCTCTGGAATTTCTTCCACTGCTTCTCTTGAATCAACCGGATTGATGCAGTGTGCTTTTAAAGCATCAAATTCTTCATCCGAGATCATTCCATCTGTTCCAACAACAATATACGTAACTGCTGTCTTGATGACCGGTTTTTCATCTTCCTTAACAAACTGGATACACTGTACTGCAGAATCTGCTCTCTGGTCGAACTGTCCCGGAAGGAACTCTACAGAAAATACTCTCGCATTCTCCACCTGTGGGAATGCATTATGATATAAGATATCTACCGGTGGTTCGGAAAAGATACCATTGCATGCTCTCTCAAATGTCTCATCGGAAATATTCTCCACATCATAACGGATCAGAACTCTTAATTCTTTCACATCATTGATTCCAAGATAGCTCTTGATCTCATGCTGTAAATCCTTTGCCTGTACTGCAAATTCAGGCTTTTTCTCCACGTAAACGCGTCTTACATTACTCATAAAATTTCCTCCATTTGTACACTTTTAGTAATCATTAGTTACATTGTAACATATAATATATTATTAATAAAATTAATATAATTTAACATTTTTATAAGCAGGTCTTATTAATCAGTTTTTGTATTCTCATTTATGTTTTTCCCTGCATTTTCATTCTAGCACATCCTTTCTTGTAATTCACTCTTTTTTCACTTATAATAAACTCGAACATTTATAAGGAGGTCTTATAGACTTATGAATACAAAAATGGATATCAATTTTGAATTATATAAAGTTTTTTATTACGTTGCCACTACTTTAAGCTTTTCTGAGGCAGCTGGCAAACTTTTCATCTCACAATCTGCTATCAGCCAGTCTGTAAAAACATTGGAGCGAAAGCTGAACCAGACTTTATTTGTCCGCAGTACAAAAAAGGTGCGTCTAACTCCGGAAGGTGAAACACTCTTTCGACATATTGAACCTGCTGTTTTACTCATTCTCCGTGGGGAATCCGCACTTTTGGAATCCTCTTCCGGTTTAGGACAGCTACGGATCGGTGCAAGTGATACGATCTGCCGGTATTTTCTCGTTCCATACTTAGAGCAGTTTCACAAGGCTTTTCCCGGAACCCATATCAAAGTTACAAATGCAACTTCCATTCGCTGTGTAGAGCTTCTAAAAAATGGACAAGTCGACCTCATTGTAGTCAACACGCCGAACAGCCACCTTGATACATCTTTGACCTCTGCTGAAATCTACAGTTTCCAGGACGTTTTTATTGCAAACGAAGCCTTTCATGATTTGAAGGAAAAAGAAGTCTCTTACAAGGAACTTCTCCAGTTTCCAATTCTAATGCTGGATAAGAACAGTACAACAAGTGAATATTTGCACAGTCTCTTTTTAAAACATCAGCTCGATCTTATTCCGGAAGTTGAACTGAGCAGCAACGACTTGCTTATTGATCTTGCAAGAATCGGTCTTGGCATCGCTTTTATTCCAGATTACTGTCTAAAAAAAATGCCGAAAGACCTTTTTCTCTTAAAAATGAAAGAAGCACTGCCAAAAAGAAAACTGGTACTTGCTTATAACAGCCACGTACCAGTTTCCAAAGCTGCAACAGAATTTATGCATCTGTTTCAGCAACTATAATTGCTCTTATATCTTCTTCTCTTCCTTTCAGGGAGCCCTGTGTCATCTCCGGCTTTCCGCCGCCCCTTCCCTGGAAGGACTCATTTAATTTCTTACTCAATGGACGAACGTCTGCATCTTTACTTCCGATCACATAACGATATCCCTCTTCGTCTGTTCCCGCAAAGATTGCACAAATCTTCGCTCCACGGTTCAGGAGCTGATTCATCAGCTCTCTCGGCTCATTGCCGGAAAGATTTCCATCAAATACTGCCACAACCTGCTCCTCCACAGATATTTCTTTCGCACGATAAGCTAAAAGCTTTCCGGAAAGATCTGCCACTTTTCCTTTCAGTGACTGTTGCTCGTCTTTTAAACGGCTGACAGCTTCTGCAATTTCCAGTTCCTTTGCACAAAGAAGTGCGGAAATTTCTTTTCCATTTACATCTTTTGCTTCATAATCTCGAAGTGCGCGTGCACCGCAAAGCATTGTAATACGCTCGCCACCTTTGTAATTTACCATGTTAACAAGCTTGATCACGCCGATCTCACCGGTCTTCTTCACATGTGGCGCACAGCAGGCACACACATCGTATCCCGGAACCGTTACAATTCTTACTTGTCCTTCGATTTCGATCTTACTTCTGTAATCCAGATCTGCAAGCGTTTCTTTCGATGGATAAGTAACTTCTACATCCACATTTTTCCAGACTGCCTGGTTCGCCAGAAGCTCAATCTCGCGCAGCTGTTCTTTTGTGAGCGAACCGTCAAAATCCATCGTGCAATAGTCACTTGCAAGATGAAATCCCACATTATTGTATCCATATTTTTCATGGAGCAACCCAGATACAATATGCTCTCCGGTATGCTGCTGCATCTTTTCAAAACGTTCTGTCCAGTTGATTTTTCCCTTAACAGTGCTTCCCTCTTCCAATGGCTGCTCTGTCGTATGGTAGATCACACCTTCCTTTTCGTGTACATCTAAAACTTTCACATCGCCCAACATACCCGTGTCCGCATACTGCCCTCCTCCTTCCGGGAAAAAGGCAGTGCGGTCTAATACAACTTTATACTGTTCTTTATAAACCTCGCAGGAAAGAACAGTAGCGTCAAATTCCTGCAGATGGCTGTCTTCATAAAATAATTTTTCTGTTTCCATAATTCGTTCCCCGTATGATTACATACGCTCCGGCGCTTCGAATCCAAGTACGTCGATACATGCTTCGAGCACTTTCTTTGTAAGGATCAAAAGTGCGATATAGCTTTCTTTCTTCTTTGCATCTTCCTCTGCAAGAATCTTTGTTCCATGGTAGAAACGGTTAAATGCATTGGAAAGGTCATAGATATATGCACAGATCTTATGTGGAGCTAATTCTTCGTATGCATTTTCCATTACTTCGTTATATTTGGCAACTTCAAGCATCAATGCTTTCTCGCTTTCTGATGCTGCCGGCAGAAGATTTACATCACAGACACATCCACCCTGTTCTTTGTATTTATTCAGAATTGATTTAATACGTACGATCGTATAAAGAATATACGGTCCTGTATTTCCTTCAAATGAAGTAAATCGATCTACATCGAAAATATAATCTTTTGCAGCCTGGTTGGAAAGATCTCCATATTTGATTGCAGAAAGTCCAACGATCTTCGCTGTCTCTTTTGCTTCTTCCTCAGATACTGTACGGTTCTCTGTGATCTTTGTATACATCTCTTCATCGATCTCTGCGATGAGGTTTTCAAGACGCATAACACCGCCTTCTCTTGTCTTAAACGGCTTTCCATCTTTGCCGTTCATTGTTCCAAATCCAAGGAAAGATAATTTCGTCTCTTCGGAAACAATACCTGTCTTCTTCGCTGCACGGAATACCTGTACAAAGTGAAGCTCCTGACGTTTATCTACGACATATACAACCTGGTCAGGATGATAATCCTCGGTTCTCTGTACTAATGTTGCAAGGTCTGTTGTTCCATACAAGGATGCGCCGTCTGATTTCTGGATCATGCATGGCGGAATCTCCTTTGTATCGGTCTCTTCCTGCACATCGATAACAAGTGCACCCTCATCGATATGTGCAAATCCTTCTGCTTTCAGACGCTCGATCATGTCCGGGATATATACCTGTGCATCAGACTCCCCTTTCCAAAGGTCGAATTCTACATTCAGATTTGCATAGTTTTTCTTAAGGTCCGCAACAGAAATATTCATAATATGCTTCCAGATTGCCGTATATCCACGATGTCCGTTCTGTAATAAATAAGTAGCATGCAATGCTTCTTCACGGTAAGCATCGTCCTCTTTTGCTTTTCCACTTGCTGTCGGATAGATTTCTTCCAGTTCTCCGATTGTAAATGGCGCTTTCTCCGGGTAATCCCCTTCAAACGCTTCATCAAAATATGGCAACTCCGGCTGTCTTACACGAAGCTCTGTGATGATCAGTCCCATCTGATAACCCCAGTCACCAAGATGGATATCTCCTAACACTTTATGTCCTGCTTTTCTTGCAATACGTTTCACACTCTCTCCGATAACTGCCGAACGAAGATGTCCTACGTGAAGCGGTTTTGCTACGTTTGGTCCACCGTAGTCGATCACGATCGTCCTCGGCTCTTTCGCCTGCTCAAGTCCGAGATTTTCATCCTTATTCATCTCTTCCAGATAAGAAGAAACTGCCTCTTCATTCAATTTGATATTGATAAATCCCGGTTTTACGACTTCGATCTCACCAATGTATGTCTTGTCCGTCAGATTCGCAAGCACATCCTCTGCGATCATAAATGGTGCTTTCTTATATTTCTTCGCTCCAGCCATGGCTCCGTTACACTGATATTCACACAGATCCGGACGGTTGGAAAGCGTTACTTTCGCTAATGCACGGTCATATCCTGCCTTTTCAAAAGCTACGGAAATTTCTTTTTCCACAAGATTGATAATTTTATCCATGTTTATCCTCCTCTGATTCTTCCTTTTCGTCATAAAATCCTGCCTTGTACTTGCGTGTAGGCAGACTTCTAAACATAATATGTATTTTATCACAAGTCAAAGTCCGCAACAACCTTATTCCACTCTCTTCTTGTAAAAAAATGCGATTTGTGTTACGATAGCAAGAATTATTGATTGAGATTGAGAGGATTAGAATTATGTTATTAGGTTCACATGTCAGTATGTCTGGCAAAGCAATGCTCTTAGGCTCTGCCAAAGAAGCCATCTCCTACGGAGCTAACACCTTCATGTTTTATACAGGTGCACCACAGAACACAAGAAGAAAAGTAATTTCCGAATTGAATATCGACGCTGCCTGGGAATATATGCATACCCATGGGATTAATGATATCGTTGTCCATGCACCTTACATTATCAATCTTGGAAATTCGGTAAAGCCAGAAACTTTTGAGCTGGCTGTCAATTTTCTTCGCACAGAGATTGAGCGCACAAAGGCTTGTAAAAGCCACGTCCTTATTCTGCACCCGGGTGCCCATGTAGGCGCCGGAGTCGATGCAGGAATTGTCCAGATCATAAAAGGACTTAATGAAGTTCTCACACCAGATACAGATGTACAGATTGCATTGGAGACAATGGCAGGCAAAGGCTCTGAGATTGGAAGAACTTTCGAAGAGCTTGCCCGCATTATGGACGGTGTTACTTATAATGAAAAATTAAGCGTATGCTTTGATACTTGCCACACACACGACAGTGGGTATGATATTGTAAATGATTTTGACGGTGTGATGAAAAACTTTGATCACATCATCGGAAAAGAGCGCATTGCTGTATTTCATATCAATGATAGTAAAAATGTACGCGGTGCTTCCAAAGACCGCCATGCAAATATCGGATACGGTGAGATCGGATTTGAGGCACTCTCCCGAATCGTTCATCATCCGGAATTTGAAAATGTTCCGAAAATACTAGAGACACCTTACATTCCTTCTCCTTTGGATGAGAAAAAATCTCTTCCCCCTTATAAACACGAGATTGAGATGTTAAAGGCGAATGCATTTACTCCGTTTTCCTTGTAGACCAGAATGCTTCTACACTCTGAGCTGCACTGTTTATATTGCAGATTTTAAAGTCTTTCCATTCCCGTGGAAAGACTTTTTTATATCGGTGATCTAAGAAGCGGTCATCCAAAAGCAAAATCACCCCTTCATCTTCTTCCGTGCGGATGACACGTCCTGCTGACTGCAACACTTTATTCATCCCAGGATAAAGATAAGCATAGTCATAGCCTGCTCTGTCTTTCGCATCAAAATACGCCCGCAGAAGCTCCCGTTCTCTGCATACCTGTGGAATCCCGGGTCCTGCAATGAGTACACCGATCAGCCGATCTTTTGAAAGGTCGATTCCCTCTGAAAAAATTCCGCCCATTACGCAAAATCCGACCAGACCTTCTTCTCCATTCTCTTCAAAATTTTCTAAAAAGGTTTCCCTCTCTTCTTCCGACATATGCGGTGACTGTACAATGGACGGTATCGCCTCTCCCGGAAGCTTCATAAAAGCATCATATACGTCTTCCATAAATCGATAGGACGGAAAAAATGCAATATAATTTCCACGTTTCGCCATTGCCGTCTGCCGAATATATCTGGCGTAGCGCTCATACATAGATGTAGTACGCATCGTATATTTCGTACTTACATCATTTCCAAGAAGAAGAAGCCTGTTTTTCGTATCAAACGGTGACTCGGCGTATATGGCATAATCTTCTTTACCGGTACTCAACAACTTTTTATAATATTGAATTGGAAGAAGCGTTGCCGAGAAAAAGATCGTGCTGTTGCCTTTTCCTAAATATTCCTGCAGATTCACAGCCGGATTAACACAGAAAAGATGGATATAAAACTTTCCATCATCTGCAATTTCTGAATAGATCACATAATTTTCATCTAGCCGGTCATGGATATATATAAACATGCGGACTTCAAAGTAAAACTCCAATACCTCTTCTTTCAAAGAATCCTCTTTAAAATCTTCCAAAAAATGATCCATCTCTGTCACCAGATTCAGAAGCTTCAGATAGATGTGCGAGACGCTATTTAAAACCTCATACTCTTCACATTCTCTTTTCAATGCAAGAAACTGTCGATTACATTCATCCAGTTTTTTTGCAAGCTTCGGAGCAGACGTTTTTACCTTTTGCTTAATATCTAGAAAATCTTCTTTGCAAAGTGTGGTACTGTACATAGACCTTGCGCGCTCCACCAGGTTATGCGCCTCGTCGATCAGAAATAAATATTCTCCTGAATTTCCTTCGCCAAAGAAACGTCGCAGATGAGCATTTGGATCAAATGCATAATTATAGTCGCAGATGATTGCATCTACCCAGGTGGACACATCCAGACTCATTTCATAAGGACATACGTTCCACTTCTTTGCCTGTGCTTCCAGAATTTCACGGCTCATCTCATCGGAAGTCGTAAGAAGTTCGTAAACTGCATCATTGACTCTGTCAAAATGACCTTTCGCATAAGGACATGCATCCGGATTGCAATTTGTCTCCTCACAAAAACATGTCTTTTCTTTTGCAGTAAGTACAAGCACCTTCATTCGCAGTGCCTGTTCTTTTAAAGTATCAAAAGCCTGCCACGCAACGGTTCGTGTGATTGTCTTCGCAGTCAAGTAGAAAATCTTTTCTCCAAGACCTTCCCCTACTGCTTTTACAGCCGGAAACACGGTAGCCATTGTCTTTCCGACTCCCGTTGGCGCCTGGATAAATAACTTTTTCTTCCGTGCGATCGTTCGATACACAGATACCGCAAGATTTTTCTGTCCCTCCCGGTAAGCAAATGGAAATTCAAGTTCCTTGATAGACGCATTCCTTTTTTTCGTCCACTGAATCTGATACCTTGCCCATTTTTCATACTGTCCTACTACATCCAAAAACCAATTTTTCAGCTCTTCAAAACAATAAACTCTCTGAAAGCGACGGATTTCTTCTGTCTCCATATTACAATAAGTCATCTGTACCCCAATCTCTTCGAGCTGATTTTTGGCAGCATAAATATAGGCATAACACTTTGCCTGTGCCAGATGTACCACCTGTGGTTCGTTCATCTTTTCTAAGCTTCGCATTACACCCTTAATCTCATCGATCACGATGCCCTCTTTTACTTTCATCACTCCGTCCGCACGCCCGTCTAAGATAAGGGTAAAACCGTTGCAAGGAACTTCGATTTTCAGAGGAATTTCTGCCTGATAATCAGATCCCATCGTCCGCTGGATCTTCCTGTGGATCTTGCCTCCAAGAAGCATCGCATCCTTATCTACTCCTGCAATTCGATTGTCAATATCTCCACTTCTTAAAATAAATTCTACGAGATTTCGAACAGAGATCTTCACAATTTTCTCTGTCACTTCCATCTGCTGATCCGCCTTTCTTCACTGTCTATGTATAAAGAGACCACTGATTCCTACTCTTGCGAGATTCAGTGGTCTCTTCCTGCTTCAATCTTTTCTACAACTTATTGACCGCATCTGTCAGATAATCATTGCTGATTTCATAGAAGCGCTCTTCTTCTACTGCCTCGGCAAGACCTGCATCGATCGGCATCTTCCCGATCACAGAAATGCCAAGCTCAGCTGCTGTCTCATCTACATGGCTCTCACCAAATACAGAAATCTTCTTTCCACAATCCGGACATACGAGATAACTGTAGTTTTCTACAATTCCAAGTACCGGAATATCCATCTTCATTGCCATGTTATATGCTTTTTTCACGATCATCTGCACAAGATCCTGCGGAGATGTGACAATGACAATACCATCAATCGGCATAGACTGAAAAACTGTAAGCGGAACATCACCTGTTCCCGGCGGCATATCCACGAACAGATAGTCCAATTCTCCCCACATTACATCTGTCCAGAACTGTGTTACTACGTTAGCGATTACAGGACCTCTCCAGATAACCGGATCCGACTCATTTGGCAGGAGCAGATTGACAGACATGATCTTTGTTCCGTCTTTTGCTTCCTCCGGAAGGATTCCTTCTTCTGTTCCCATTGCCTGCTTGTGGATACCGTACATTTTTGGAATAGACGGTCCGGTAATGTCTGCATCCATGATTCCTACATTGAATCCCTGCTCTCTCATAATACGAGCCAGAGAAGCAGTAACCATAGATTTACCGACTCCACCTTTTCCACTCACAACTGCAATCACTTTGTCGATATGCGAATGCGCATTAGCCGGTTTCTTAAGGCTCACAGGCTTACTGTTGCAGGAATCTGCATGTGCACAGCCTGCACAGTCTGACGGCTTACATCCGTTTTTTTCTTCTGCCATTCTAAATTAACCTCTTTTCTTACTCTTCTACTACTGCGATCAATTCAATCTCACATTTTACATTCTTCGGAAGTGTCTTCACTGCTACACAGCTTCTTGCCGGTTTCGATGTAAAATATTTTGCATATACTTCGTTAAATGCTGCGAAATCTCCCATGTCTGCAAGGAAACATGTTGTCTTTACAACTTTATCAAAAGAAGTTCCGGCTTCCTCTAAAACTGCTGCCAGGTTTTTACATACCTGCTCTGTCTGTTCTTCGATCGTCTCTGCCTCTACTGCATCTACAGCCGGATTGATCGGGATCTGTCCTGCTGAATAGAACATTCCTCCGTGTACATATCCCTGTGAATAAGGTCCCAATGCCTTTGGTGCTTTCTCTGTTGCTACTACTTTCATTTTAATTCTCCTTTGCTTTGTTTAATATTTTCTGTGCAATGCACACATCAAAAAGTCCCATACCTACCGATTTGAAATAGGTGGTCTTTTTTAAATCAGTAATTTCTTCCGGATCACCTGCAAGGTAATCACTCATCAATACCGTCTGTTCTTCCTTTAAACGACCCGCTTCGATCGGCTGGCTTAAGTCTCCGCTCTCTTCGCAGGCATATGGAAGTTCGATATATACTTTATCTACAAGATCCCAGATCGCATCCGGAATTTCTCTCATCTGCGGTGTATATGAACCGATGGCGATAATACATTTGCCTCTGAGAAGTTCTCTGTCATTCGGCAATACAGGCTCTTTGGAAGGAGTTGCTGTACAGATGATCTCGCTTTCTTTCACCAGTTCTTCTACCGACTTACATTGTACTACCTTTACCCCTGGGTTATCAATAGCTTTTTCAAGTCTTGCAAGGTAATCGCTTAAGTCTCTGTCACTGTGATTATAAACATAAACCGTATCGATTGGTCTTGCGGCACAGGCATAAAGTGCCTGGTAAAATCCTTGCACACCGGCTCCGACGATTCCCACTGTATGGCAATCTTTTCTTGATAGATGACGGATTCCCACTCCGCCGACAGCTCCGGTTCTCCACGCAGTTACAGTCTGCCCATCCATAACCGCAAGCGGTTTTCCCGTCTCATAATCATTCAGATATACGATACCGTCAATAGATGGCAGCCCAAGCTTTGCATTGTCCGGGAAAATACTTAAGATCTTTGTTCCGATCACATCTTTCGTATAGCAAGGCATATACATCATCGTTTTATTCGCATCTTCTACGCACGGACGCGGCGGCATATAATAATCACCGGCCTTGAATATTTTATACGCCTCTTCGATCTGATCCATCAGCTCATTGCGATCGATCAATGCATCAATCTGCTCTTTTTCCAATACTATCATACACATTCTCCTTCCAGTTCCTCTTGATCTCTCGTTACATCTTTTAACCATTTATAACTTCGGTACCGTTTAAATGTGATCGGCACCTTTATAAGCTCATCGCTCATCAGCAATACATATACGACCGGCACGCTTGCATGGAATACAAATGCTGCAATTGCTCCAAGTAAAATAGAACATCCCCACATCGTCGACACATCAATGATCAATCCGATTTTTGTATCTCCTCCGGAACGGAAGACTCCGATCACCATTGTAGTATTGATTGCCTGTGCCACTGTAAAATAGGACATAACAAAAAACATAAAGGCTAAATAATTTCCTGCTGCCGCAGTCAACGCAAGATTTGCTTTTGCAATAGGTGCTGCGACCAAAATCAGAATACCTCCTGCACAGCCAAGCAAAATACTCAGCTTCACAAACCGGCTTGCATATGCTTTCGCCTCTTCCATCTTCTTTTCACCGATCGTCTTTCCAAGATAAATTGCTGTTGCCTGTGAAATTCCAAAGGCAACAACTGTAGCAAGCTGTCTAGCCACCTGCGCCACCGAGTTGGCCGCTACTGCCGCGCTTCCAAGGTGTCCGATCACTGCCGTATTGGCAGAACTTCCAAGTCCCCACATCATTTCGTTGATCATAACCGGCATCGCATATGCCAGGAAATCTTTCCATAACAGCTTATCTATATGCAAGATGTCTTTTAAATGTATCCTTACGACCTTGTTGCGTAAAAATGCATATAACAAAACGAGTATCGTCTCTATCGTTCTTGCACAGAGCGTACCGATGGCCGCTCCTACAATTCCTAACTTCGGTGCGCCGAAAAGACCAAAGATCAGCACTCCATTTATAACGATATTAACTCCAAGAGAGGAGGCATAAATAACCGTCGCAATAATTACTCGCTCTATACTTTGCATGATGTTTAAGTAAACCTGTGTCACTGCCATACAAACATAAGAAAATGCAACGATTCTTAAATACTTTACGCCTTCCGAGATGACGATCGGATCGGAAGTATAAATCCGCATCAGATATTCCGGGATGGAAAGTGCTGCGATTGCAAATAAAACTGCCGCCGTCATTCCGGTCCGAAGACCGATCCCTAATACTTTTTCTATCGTCCTTGTATCTTTCTTTCCCCAATACTGGGCTGTAAGAACCATCGCTCCTGATGTCGTTCCGTAAAAGATCAACGTCATAATAAACTGTACCTGTCCGGCAAGAGATGCTCCGGAGAGTACTTTTTCCCCTACCTTGCCAAGCATGATCACGTCCGTCGCAGTAACGCCTACGTTAATAAGATTTTGCAACGCCATCGGGAACACTAACGCAAATACATTGCGATAAAACAATTTCCAATCAATATTTAATTCATTTTTCTTATTCATGGTTTGCTGCTTTGTAGATTTCATACATATCCTGCTTTCTCAGTTTTTTAAAGCATCCAAGTGAAATTGTATCTCCTTTAGTAGCACTGTCTGCCATCTCTTCTAACACATGATCTGGCTGCACGCCGATCTTCATCTGGCCGATAGAAATTGGCATCTCTATTTTTGTAAAAAATTTTTCTGTCTCTTCAATTGCAAGAAGCGCGGCTTTGTTCTCATCTGCCTCTTCAATTCCCCACACTTTTTTCCCAAATCTTGCAAATCTAGACACATCCAGTTCGTATACGTAACGTGCCCAGCTTCCCCATACTGCTGAAAGTGTTGCACCGTGCGCCTCATCAAATTTTCCACCGATCTCATGACCTAACTTATGACAGGAAAAATCCTTCGGTCTTCCAAGTCCGGTCATATTATTGTGGGAAATGCTACCACACCACATAATCTCACTAAGTGCATCGTAATCCTGCGGATTTTCAAATGCTTTTAATCCATTGCGAACAACCGTGCGAAGCACACCTTCTGCGATCTCATCTGTCAGTTCATTGCCTTCCACATGTGTGAAATAGCGCTCCATCGTGTGCATCATAATGTCTACAATCCCACAGGTGAGCTGATACTTCGGCAATGTGTACATAAGCTCCGGATTGAGCATTGCAAATTTCGGACGAACGAAATCACTGTTGATCCCTGCCTTCTTTCCAGTCTCCTCATTTGTCAGAACGGTAGAATCACTCATCTCACTTCCTGCCGCTGCGATCGTAAGCACTGCACCTACCGGAAGCGCCTTCTCTACCGGTACTTTTTTGCTCCAGAATTCTTCCAGGTCAACCCCAGGCTTAGCAACTGCAACAGCAATGGCTTTTGCTGTATCAATACAGCTTCCTCCGCCGACAGCAAGAATTAGATCTGCTCCAAATGCGATGGCCATCTCTACACCTTCTCTGGCAAGTGACATTCTTGGATTCGGTTTTACTCCACCAAGCTCTTTCACTTCCATTCCTTCTTCTTTGAGAGCTCCCTCCACTCTCTTTAAAAGTCCGCTTCTAACAACACTTCCGCCGCCATAAACTAACAACACTTTCTTTGCATTACATTCCTTTGCAAGAACGCCTGCCTTCAATTCTGCTTCTTTGCCGAATACGATCTTCGTTGGCATATATTGTTCAAAACTATGCATCTTCCAAGATCTCCTTTCCGATTAAAATCCGTACTTTATATTATAGCTGATAGCACTTGCTGAGTCAAAAAAAGATGGAACTTTCGTCCCACCTTTTTTCAACTATTTATCTTAATCTTCAAATGCTTCCTTCATTTTATCCATGAAGCCTTTTTTCTTCGGGTCTTTGACACTTCATTTTTAGAAATATTATAAAGAATCTTTTATTTAAG
>JAUNTC010000059.1 GCA_030538915.1 Lachnospiraceae bacterium
CTTAAATAAAAGATTCTTTATAATATTTCTAAAAATGAAGTGTCAAAGACCCGGTAAAGAATGGCATCTCCATCTGCATTTTCCCGGAAGGGACAAGAAATACGGGCGAAGAGCTTTCTGTCTTACCATTCCACAGCGGATCTTTTAAAATCGCCGAGAAAAGCGGATGCCCGATCGTGCCGATCAGTATGAACAATACGATTTCCATTTTCGAAAAGCAGTTTCCACGTATCAAGAAGACACATGTCATCATTGAGTACGGCGATCCGATCTATACAAAAGACTTAGACCGTGAGGAGAAAAAACAGCTTCCGAAAAAATGTCAGCAGATCATCGAAGATACAATCAAGAAAAACCAGGCATTATTATAATGTCTGGTTCTTCTTATTTTCTTTTACTTTTTACTATGTAAGTGCTATAATAGAACGGAATTTAATTAAAAAAGAGGAGATGGGATCATGAACAGACAGGATCTTACGTTATTGACAGACTTTTATGAACTTACCATGATGCAAGGCTACTACAAGGAAAACCAGAATGAAACTGTTATTTTCGACGTGTTTTTCCGCCAGAATCCTTGCGGCAATGGTTATTCTGTATGCGCAGGATTGGCGCAGGTCATCGATTATGTCAAGAATCTGAATTTCACTTATGAAGATGTAGATTATCTTAGAAGTCTGCATATATTCAGTGAAGATTTTCTTCACTATTTAAGTGGATTTCATTTCAGCGGTGATATTTATGCCATCCCGGAAGGAACTGTTGTATTCCCGAAAGAACCGCTTCTTAAGGTGGTCGCACCGATCATGGAGGCACAGCTTGTAGAGACTGCGATCCTGAATATCATCAATCACCAGTCACTGATTGCGACGAAGACTTCCCGCGTTGTCTTTGCAGCCGACGGCGATGGTATTATGGAATTTGGTTTAAGACGTGCCCAGGGACCGGATGCCGGACTTTATGGAGCGAGAGCTGCGATGATCGGCGGTTGTGTCGGTACATCCAACGTTCTTGCAGGGCAGCTTTTCGACGTTCCGATCATGGGAACACATGCCCACAGCTGGATCATGAGTTTCGAAGATGAGTACAGTGCATTTAAGAAATATGCCGAGATGTATCCGGACAACTGCACTTTGCTTGTTGATACGTACGATACGCTGAAATCCGGAGTACCGAATGCCATTCGTGTATTCAAAGAATTCAGAGATTCTGGTCACCCTCTCAAAAAATATGGAATCCGTCTCGACAGTGGCGACCTTTCTTACCTTTCCAAAGAAGCAAGGAAGATGCTGGACGCTGCCGGATTCGAAGATGCAACGATCTGCGCTTCTAACGATCTGGATGAATACCTTCTTCACGATCTGAAGATGCAGAAGGCAGCCATCAACTCCTGGGGTGTCGGTACAAACCTTATCACCTCCAAGGATTGTCCGTCTTTCGGCGGTGTATATAAGCTGTCTGCCATCCAGAATGAAGACGGACAATTTGTTCCAAAAATCAAAATTTCTGAAAACACAGAAAAAATCACAAATCCTGGTAATAAAACCATTTATCGTATTTACGATAAAGAGACAGGTAAAATCAAAGCTGACCTGATCTGCTTTGTAGGCGAAGAATATAACACGGATGAAGATCTTCTGCTATTTGACCCGCTTGAGACATGGAAGAAGACACTTCTCCCAGGCGGTTCTTATACAATGCGCGAGATTTTAGTGCCAATCTTCAAAAATGGAGAATGTATCTACCAGTCTCCTTCTGTTATGGAGATTGCAGCTTACTGCAAAGAGGAGAAAAACACACTCTGGGACGAGACGAAACGTCTCTTCTACCCACACCGTGTGCACGTAGATTTATCTCGACCGCTCTACGATGTGAAGAAATCACTGCTAGATCAGATGAGTGCAGCTACATTAAGTTAGGAGTATATTTTTTATGAAAGTTATAGTATTGGCCGGGGGACTCAGTCCTGAACGCGATGTATCATTAATTTCAGGAGCAGGAATCTGCAAAACATTACGTGCGAAAGGACACCAGGCTTATCTGTTGGATGTGTATTTTGGACTTCCTTATGATGCAGATAAGCTGGAAGAAGTCTTCAATCTTCCGGATGCAGGACTTGAAATCGCAGAAGGTATTAAAACAACGGTACCAGATCTCGAAGCTTTAAGAAAATCCCGCCCGGATCAGTCCGACTGCTACCTTGGACCGAATGTTATCGAATTGTGCCGTATGGCAGATATAACCTTTATGGCTCTGCACGGCTCCGTTGGGGAGAACGGAAAACTGCAGGCAACCTTTGACATCCTCGGTATCCGCTACACCGGTCCAAATTCCCTGGGTTGTTCCCTGTCTATGAATAAACTCGTTGCGAAACAGATTTTCAAAATGAGCCGTGTCGCAACTCCACGTGGAACTTCCCTCAACTATGAGACAAAGGACACACCGCTTGACGAACTTGGATATTATCTTCCACTCGTTATCAAGCCATGTTCCGGTGGTTCCAGTATCGGTGTGCACATCGTACATACAGAAGAAGAATACCGTGAAGCGATCCGCCAGTCCTTCGATGTACAGCATGAAGAAGAAGTCGTTATCGAGCCGTATATTAAAGGACGTGAATTTGCATGTGCGGTCCTTGCCGGAAAAGCTCTTCCGATCGTAGAGATCATTCCGAAGGACGGACGTTTTGACTATGAGAATAAATATCAGGACGGTGGAGTGCAGGAGATCTGCCCACCAGTCTCTATCGACGAGAAGACACAAAAGAAGATGAAGCGTATGGCCGAGAAAGCATTCCGTACACTGCGTATGGATACGTATTCACGTGCCGACTTTATCTTAGATGAGACAGACGGCAAATTTTACTGTCTTGAGATGAACGGACTCCCAGGTATGACACCTGCCAGCCTGTTCCCGAAAGCTGCAAAAGAAGCCGGAATGGACTATGGCGATCTGTGTGAACGTATCATTGAAGAAGCTATGAAAACACGCTACCAATAAGGAGGAAAAATTCTATGAAAAACCTTACTTTGGAAAATATTACAAAAGCCTGCAACGGAACTTATCACGGTGACGATGCCAGCTTCAAAAAAGAAGTCGCAGGCGTTGTGATCGACAGCCGTAAAGTAGAAAAAGACTACCTCTTCGTTGCCATTGACGGAGAAAATGTAAATGCACATAAATTTATCCCAGACACAATTAAAAAAGGCGCTATGTGTGTCGTTTCCCACGAAGATCTGGGAGAGACTGACTTTCCATATATCCTTGTAGAATCCACAGGTCAGGCACTTTTGGATATTGCAAAGCTTTACCGTGATTCCTTCGACGTAAAAGTAGTCGGAATTACAGGAAGTGTTGGGAAGACAAGTACAAAAGAGATGATTGCATCTGTACTTGCACAGAAGTACAACGTACATAAAACATTAGGAAACTTTAACAACGAGTGGGGACTTCCGATCACGATCTTTGAAATGAACGAAAGCAACCAGGTTGCCATTCTTGAGATGGGTGTCAACCACTTTGGCGAGATGCGCAGACTTTCTTCCGTTGCAAGCCCGGATGTATGTGTGATCACAAACATCGGAATTGCACACCTGGAATTTTTCAAGACAAGAGAAGGTATCTTCCAGGAGAAATCCCAGATGATCCAGGATATGAAAAATGGCGGAACGATCATTTTCAACGGAGACGATGATATCTTACGTGAGTCTGGCCCGATCAAAGGTGTAGAGCCTGTATTCTTCGGAACCGGAGACAACAGTGATTTCCGTGCAACAGATATTAAGCCATTAGGACTGAAAGGAACAGCCTGCACTATCCACATGCCGGATGGTTCTTCTTTCGACTGTGTTGTACCACTTCCAGGTATCCATATGGTATCCAATGCACTGGCAGGTGCTGCTGTCGGACACAGCCTTGATCTTACAAACGAGGAGATCAAAGCCGGTATTGAAAATCTTCCGTCTATCCCGGGAAGAAACCATATCATTATCACAGATAAACTGACGATCTTAGATGACTGCTACAATGCAAATCCGATTTCTACAAAAGCTTCTATCGATGTGCTCGACATGGCCATCGGACGTAAAGTAGCTGTACTTGGAAATATGGGTGAGCTTGGAGCCAACGAAAAAGAATTACACTATGAGACAGGCGCTTACGCAGCCGAAAAAGGCATCGACGTTGTGTGCGCCATCGGAGACCTTGCAAAAGAAATCGCAAACGGTGCTGCTTCTGACAACACAGAAGTGCATTGGTACGAGACAAAGGCTGACTTCCTCAAAGATATGGAGAATATTATGAAAGAGGGAGACAATGTACTTATCAAAGCTTCTCACGGAATGCATTTCCCTGAGCTGGTAGAAGCAATGGAAAGAATGTAGGAGTGTATCATCTATGGAATATCAGATATTAGCACTCGACTTAGACGGTACGCTTACCAATTCTCAGAAATAGATCTCCAAGCCTACGCTTGACGCTCTCATTGATATTCAAGAACACGGAAAAAAAGTAGTGCTGGCAAGTGGTCGCCCGACCAATGGCGTTCTTCCACTTGCAAAACAGCTTCATCTGGAGGATTACGGAAGCTATATCCTCTCCTTCAACGGTGCGCGAATCACCGACTGTCGGAATAAACAGGTGATCTACAACAAGACACTTCCGGGAGATATATTAGAGCCATTGCTGGCCATATTGGGAAAATACGAAGGCATCGACATCGTCTCCTACACAGACAGACATATCCTTTCCGGATTCAAGCCGAATCAATATACGGAACTGGAATCAAGGATCAATGACATGCCGATCATAGAGACTGCGGATTTTGCAGCAGCTATCAAAGATCCGGTAAATAAATTCCTTGTCACAGGCGAACCGGAAACAATTACAAAAATACAGCAGGAGATAAAAGATCATTTTCGCTCTTATCTTTCTGTATATTGCTCGGAACCATTTTTCTTAGAGATCATGCCACCTCAGGTAGATAAGGCGCACTCTCTGTTGAAATTATTATCAAGCATTGGGCTTACTACAAATGAAATGATCTGCTGTGGCGACGGTTACAACGATATCACAATGCTGGAAACTGCCGGTCTTGGCGTTGCTATGGCCAATGCACAGCCGCTCGTGCGCGAACGCGCTGATTACATTACAAAATCTAATGACGAAGATGGTGTATTGCACGTGATCAACGAATTTATGCGGTAATTAATTTCAAAAAAAGCTGGAGCATATAGGTGTTCATTCCCTTGCTCCAGCTTTTATAGTATCTGCTTATTTTACGACCACAAACTGTTCTTTTTCAACAATCTCTTTCTTATAATTTGTGAAATATTCATCCCAGTCCGCTTCTTTGGCATTATCATGCTTATCGTAGTACTCCTTCTCCAGCTGCTTTGTATACTTTATCATTGGCAGCTGTTTCTCGTAAACCGTTTTTTCGTATTCCCAGTAGTCATCTGCTGAATCGAACTGTCCGATAATCTCTTTGAATTCTTTTAAGCTTTCTTCATCCATCTGCTTTTCTTCGTAAGCTGTACGCATCTCATTCACATAATCTGCTACTTCTTTATCTGTCACCTCGCATCCGGCTTTAATCGCTTCTGTGTACAGAGCCGCATTTTCCTTCGCATATTTATAAGCTTCCTTCTTGGCTTCCTCTTCTTTCATGCCTTTTCCCTCATAATATGCAATTCCTTTTTCCATATCTGTAACGGTAATTCTACTATTCTTTCCCTGTGCGTACAACTCTTCTTTAGCTTTTACTTTTTTTGCACTATTCTGTCCTGTTTGCTTATATTCCTTTTGAAGCGCCGCACCAAACTTGGACAGATCAGCGCTATTACTTTCTTTCGCATTATTAGATAATATCACGCTGGCACCAATACCAAATACAAGAACCAGACCAATTACTATACCTGCTTTCTTTTTCTTCATAAAAATATTCCTCCTATTTCGTATTCAAAGTCTGTGTAACTGACACCGCTCGTGTAGGAACTACTGCCCCACTACAAGACACTGTTGCATTTAGTGTTCCCTTCACGGTTGTGTTTCTTGAATAAGTAACTTTTGCAGTATTTTCATAAGAACTAGCAGCATTCCACGGCGATCCATATATCACATCTTGCTTTTTCCACTTACTAAAATTCTTACCGTTTGAATGCTTTAAGATTCCATAACCATATGTCGGAAGTGATGTTGCACCTGCACGTTGAAATAATACATTTCTTGTTCTACGCGAAAACACAGACTTCCCATCCTTAATACTATAATACTCTACATATGTTAATCTAATTCTTGCAGAAGAATGTCCTCCATTAGGAACTGGAAACCAAAATGCTTTCTCTACTGACTTTCCTTTATTTGATGCAGCTTTAACTGTAGGTGTCAAAAGACATGCACACACCACAAGTAATAACGCTATAATTACAATGCTTCTTTTTCTACAAGTTTTTTTCACTACATATCTCCCTTCATTCTTTCTTAATACTTCACGCTAGCATTTTATATTGTGATAATATCATTCACTTGGTATTTAGTCAATATATACTTAGATATACTATATATTGATTTTTCATTATTCAAAATATATAATATATTTGTGAATATTTTTGTCAAATTCGGAGGTATACAAGTGAACAAAGCATGTAAAACATATTATAAGAATCTCAAGCTTTTCCTTCCTATACATAAAGCAACGGAAAAGCAGTTATTTCAGGATATCAAATCAGCATTGAACAATCTTTCTGAAGAAAATCCCGCTATTAATTATTCTGAAATATGTGATGAGCTTGGTAATCCCGAAGAAATCGTGGCTGACTATTATTCAAACTGTGATTCTTCTTATCTGACCAAGAATCTTCGTTTTGTCTGCTATATCCGCAGAATGTTCGTTGCAGTTCTCATTGCGGTCATTATCGTAACGGGCGTGCGCAGCTTTTATTTGCATGAATTATACGTTCAAAGCCAAAAAGCAATCCCAAATCTGTATATCGAAACAATTGAATAACTTAAGGAGAGATCATTACTATGAAAAAATTATTATCATTTATTATTATTTTATCTTTAGCTTTATTTCCTATTGATGTATCAGCAACAACTTCGTCTGATGAAATTGAATATTTATCTAACGGGGACTATATCATCTTTACCATTGAAAACGAATCCACCGGTTCTATACAGCCATACTCAAAAACTGTTACAAAATCAAAAACCGGCCGATACTACCACAATAATTCCGTACAATGGTATGTCAAAGTAACTGGTACATTCACATATGGATCAGGCACTTCCAAATGTATTTCCTCAAGTGTATCTGCCAAATCTAATGTAAATATTTGGAAAATTACAAGCAGTTCGTCTGGCAAATCCAAGAACACCGCCAGTGCTACAGCTACTGCGAAGCATTATTACAATAACTCTGTAGTTGACACCGTAACCCGCACAGTTAAACTTACATGCAGTTCAACCGGAAAATTTTCTTAGGGTTTATTTAATTATTTATTAAGATTAGTAACGTCCACATTGCAAAAATAGTTGTTTTCTTAAGGTTTATTCTTTATAATAGTTAACAACGGAAGGGATTGACACTATTATGCGGGCACAGAATAATTTCAAAAAGGGCGCTGTCGAGATGCTCTTGTTACACATACTAAAGGAACAGGGCGACTGCTACGGATATCAGTTTTCCAAACTGATCAAGGATTTGTCCGATGGTTACCTGACTGTACCAGAAGGATCACTTTATCCGGCACTATACAAGCTTATCGAAAAAGGATATATTTCGGACTATAAGATGCTTGCCGGCAAGCGGATGATTCGTGTCTACTATCATCTGGAAGCTTCCGGTGAAGAGCGACTTGCTTATCTGATAAATGAATATCATGAAACAAATCGCTCCATCAACAAAATTTTAAACCATGATTTTTCGACAGATGCGCCTTAAGAAAGCTAAACCCGACGATCACAAGACCGTCGGGTTTTTCGTTTTCTCACTACGTATTTACTTTATTTTTATTTTCACACTAGTTTTTAAATTTGTTCCGTCCAGGGATGCCACTGTTATTTTTACGCTTGCTCCTTTCTTCGCTTTCTTTAATACGGTTACTTTCCCAGAAGTACTTACCTTTATATATTTCGGATTGCTACTTGTATAGCGAAGCGTTTTATTTGCTGTCTTTCCGGTTGTCTTTACTTTCACCTGCACTTTTGCGTTTTTTCCCCTTTCCAATGTTTTTGGTCCTTTTGCGGAAATTGATTTCACACGATCTTTTACGATAGATAGTTTTATTGTTCCTTTTTTCTTGCTTCCATCTTTCGCTGTAGCGGAAACTGTTATTGTCTTTCCTTTTCCCGCCGGCAACATCTTTACAAGGCCTTTTCTGTTTACAGTTGCATATTTTTTATTACTTGTCTTCCAGGCAAGTGATTTGTTACTTGCCTCTGACGGGACAACAGTTGCTTTTAACTGTACGCTCTTTCCTGTAGCTATTTTTGTAGACAACGTGGACGATACTTTTACTGAAGTTACAAGTATCTTCTCTGGCTTTGGATCTTTCTTGGCATTGTCTTTATCTTCGTCATCCATCTTCTGATCTGCAAATACATTGCGTGCCGGCGCATCTGTTTTATTATCTGTCCCGTTGCTGCAAACTGTTCCGCCGTAAGACCAGATTGATGAATCAGTAAGGTCGATGATCAATGACGGACGCACGCCGATGTCTTTTTTATTTACAATTGCACCATTGTTTCGAATGAAACCATAATTACACACAAATGCCGCATAGTTTTGGAAACGTCCTGGGGAACGCATCCACCAGAGACAATTTCCTATAAATCCATCTTCATAATTGCTCCAAATACCCATTGCTTTTGCAAATGTCGTACTCTTTGACCTTCTCGCCTCATCTCTTGCGTTCGGATCACCATCTTTATAATATGGAACGAATCCGTATCTTCTCGCATTGTCTCCTGCATACGTTTCCATCTCAGAAAGTACAAACACTTTATCCTGTGTGTCTGCACCGCCTGTTGTGTTGTTCACATTGAGATTCTGCAAATTTTGAAGAGATGTCGCAACAAGTGCATTCTGTTCCTTTTCCCGGAAAGCTGCATCTATGAAATTGCAGTTATTTTCTTCTCCATATCCATTGAGCCAGCTTCGAATATATGAGTTCTCCCATGTTATATCTTCTTCACTTTTATGATACACTTGATCATCCAAAGTCACATCTGCCAGTAGAAGTGCTTTCTGTCCTGCCGTATCTAACACGCGCCAGCGAATCGGTTCATAACGAAAATAGTGACATTCTACACTTTTTGCCCAAAAGTAATAATGAAATATATCCTGTACGGCAGTGACCGGATTTGTACAGTTTTCTTTTTTGAGTCTTCGGTATTTCACTCCGTCAATGACTGTATCTTCATTTTTTGTATAGGAAGCATCCTGCAATTTCTCATACAACTCCGCGTCGACTTCGTAATCTTCGTCCTTGCTCCACGCCTGCCCTTTTGCGGCGCCACACTGTTTTTTATCAGCTACAATTTCTGTCTGCGGATAATACCCATAATAAATCGTATCCCATGTTACACGCTGACCAGCTCCCATAGACGCATCCTCTTCTATATATGGTTTGGTAATTTCCCGCGTTTCTTCTGCTGCCACCTCAGCTGCATTCACTTCTAAACTTCCAAAATTTGCAGAACCACTTTGTATACTTCCCACCCCAGCCAGCAGTGATGCCGCAAGTAGCACGCTCAATATTTTCTTTTTCATTTTCTCCTCCCAAACGCATTCTAATATATTTAATTATATTTCATGTATCTTCTATAAATCAAATAGATATATTCAATAAGTAACAGCATTTATCAAAATTAATAATTATACATTTGTTCTATATAAAGGTACAATCATTATGGTTCGTTATACATTTTAACTAGCAATTCAAAGAAAGGAAAGGGAAATTATGAAGAAAAGATTTGCAAGACTTTCCGCACTTCTGCTCTCCGCAGCACTGACACTGACATTGATTCCTGCTAATTTCGCATATGCGAAGGAGGCGGACAATTCCAATGCTCAGGTGCAGAGTTCAGAAGTACAGGAAAATGCATCCGATGAGATCACACTTTCGGATGCTGACAAAGATGAGCAAAAAGCTCAACAGACAGAAACAAAAGAAACTGCAGAGGCAGATACAAACAATGAAGCTACTGCTGAAAAAGTAACTATTGCATCCGTTCCGGTTGTTTACGCTGATGGCAACATTGTAGAGGACGGTGTCACTTTAGACTTTGCAAACAGCGAAGATTCCGGGAATGATACCATTGCCTACAAAGTAAAAGATGGATGTCTCTCAAATGTAAAACTTACACCTGGAGTACAATACAAAGTTTCGATCAGCTGGGAAGATGATGACTATTGGCAAGCTCACGAAATGGCATATGCTAAAGATCAATATGTACGTGTAGGTGTCAGAGCAAAATCCAAATGCTTATACTTCTATAACACGAATAAAAATGAAGTTTCCGATAAACCTATCCGTCAGCTTACTATAAAAGAGTATGATGCAAAGGATCCTGAAAAGATCACTATCCCTTCTGTACAAGTTACTTATGCAGACGGCACTCCGGTAGAAGATGGACATCTATTCACATTTGACAATACTGATGATGCGGAAAACGACTCTCATGACTATGCCGTTAAAGATGGTCATATCTCAAATGTAAAATTAGAACCAGGTATTCCTTACAAGGTTTCGATCAGTTGGAATGATCCAGACCCTGATTACTCCTTGGATCATACACTTGCTTTTGCACAGAATGGATTCGTACGTGTTGCAGCAAAACCAAATGCAAAAACTCTGTTGCATTTTGACACGGAATCGGACACTATTACAAAAACTGCCGTCAGAAAACTGACTGTGAAAAAAGCAGATGCTGACGATCCGGTAAAAGTACCTTACAATAAAGATGTCAACGTTGCGGATATCGACGTTGTATATGAAGATGGTACTCCTGTAGAGGACGGTATGGTTTTTGATGTTATCAACATGCAGACCCTTTTAGACAGTTCCAATTACTCTACTACTTACACAACAAAGAACGGAAAACTTTCTGGCATCAAAATGAAATCTGAAGTACCGTATAAGATTGGTTTTGATGTAACAAATAAATATTGGAGAACTCACAATATCGTAGGTGCTTACGAGAGTGATAAATTAATGCGTCTCTACGCAAGATACGATAACCAGGCTCCTCTTTACTACGATTACGACGAAGGAATCGATGCAGACGAAAACGTATGCAGAAAACTCGTAGTAAAGAAACTCGACAAAGAACAGGATAATGAGTGTGTAATTCCTGCTTCTTGCTGGATGAGCGTACTTCTTTCTGACAATGGATATTACGCAGAAGGCGGATTATCCTTCAAGATGACACGACTTGACACAAACAAATCCAAAACCGTTTTAAGCCGTGAAGGCGAACTGGTTGTTATGGGTAAAAGCTACACAGACTACCTTCTTACCCTTGACAAAAATGACACCTATGTAATCGATTACGAAACAAATCCTGTTTTCAAACCATACAAAGAATTAGGTGGTATTCCATTCAGCTTCCAGCAGGACAGCGCCGGAAAAACACAGGCAGTATTAAAAGGCTACGATGTAGAAGATTTCCGCGGACGTCTCAATTACACCTTCGTAGACCTTAAGAGAATTGATGGAAAACAGAACACAACAGGCAAGAAATTCTCTGATGTTGATTGTGGCGAAAGCTCAGACATCAAAACACTTTATGCAGCAGACAAAGTAACATTAAAAAACATGGCAGTAACAGAAGTAAAATCCGGTTCCGACAAAGCAGAGCCTTTGAACAAGGACATCACATTTGCATTCTATAACTGCTCAACACAGACCGTTGAAACAACAGCAAAATCTCACAATGGTATCCTCGAAGACGTGGAATTGATCAAAGATCACCGCTACATCGTATATGCACAGGATTCCGAATACGAGATGCCAAATCATTACATCAAACTGGCAAAAACCGGCGAAAAGCCACTTTGCTACAAATGTAATAAAACAGAAAACAGCTTCGAGCTTACAAAGAGAGAGACCGCACTTGCAAATCCAGCTGACGCTGGTCGTGTAAATGTAGTTCTCCCGGTTTCTTACATTAACGCAGAAGGCGAAAAGAGCCTTGTTCCAAATGTAAAAGTAAAACTGGTAAGCCCATTTGATACCGTAGAAGGAACAACAAACGCAGACGGTAACCTTGAAGTCAGCCTTATGGAAGATTACAACTACATGGTGCTGATCGACAGCGACAAATACGCAATCGAATCCTTCCCATTAACAGTAAAAGATAAATCTGAGTACGGCGCCGGAAAATATACTTTCAACCACTTCAGCTGTGGAAGCGTTGGCGGTTTATTACTTTTAGACAAAGGAACCGAACACGACCGTGATGTTACATTAACAGGAACATCCAAAGATACAACCGTAACAGGATTGAACTTCGGACAGGGAAGCTACATTCTTCACGACCGTGTATTAGAAGATTACAAGGTTGCTGCATTAGAAGGCAAGGATTATCAGGTTCTTGATATCGACGCCCTCAACATGTACAGAACTGAAATTTCCAAACTGGCAGCCGGTGATTTCAAAATCACTCGAAAACTTCCAGAAGGAAAATCTGTAAAGAACGTATACTACATCGACAAAGACAACAAACTTCAGAAGCTTGATTTCACAGAAAAAGATGGTTCTGTTACATTTAAGATGGGATCACTTTCTATGTACAACAACGTGATCGAGTTTGGAACTTCGGATGAGCCGGAGAAACCGTCAAAACCGGAAAAACCGGATCAGCCAGAGAAGCCGTCAAAAGTAACAGTTGTAAAAGCAAGCCAGGTATCTTTAAACAAAACAAGTTACACTTACTCTGGAAAAGCTGTAAAACCTGCTGTAAAAGTTGTTGTAAAAGGCAAAAAATTAAAAGCCGGCATAGATTACAAAGTTACATACTCTAGTAACAAAAATGTTGGAAAAGCAAAAGCAATCGTAACATTCAAAGATAAATACGTAGGAAAGATCACAAAGACATTCCTGATCAAACCGAAAGCTACTACCCTTAAGAGTGTAACAAGCGCAAAAAAAGCTTTCAAAGCTACGTGGAAAAAACAAAGCAAACAGACAACCGGATATAGAATCGACTACTCTACAAACAAAAACTTCAATTCAAAAGTTAAGACTGTATATGTTTCCAAAACAAACATTACTTCTAAAACAGTGAAGAATCTGAAGAAGAACCAGAAATACTATGTAAGAATCAGAACTTACAAAAAGGCAGGAAAAACATTCTACCACTCAAGCTGGTCAAATGTAAAATCCGTAAAAGTCAAATAATATAAGATTCCAAAAAAAGCAACAGGAGCCTCGATAATTCGAGAGCCTGTGAAAAAATCTCTGTAAAATAAACAACATTAAGGTCTTCTATGATAA
>JAUNTC010000060.1:0-9557 GCA_030538915.1 Lachnospiraceae bacterium
ATCTCGGTTATTTCTTCTGTCGTTGTTTCTATCGTTGTTTCTTCCGCCGCGGTCATTTCTGTCATTGTTTCTTCCGCCACGATCATTTCTATCGTTATTTCTATTATCCCCGCGAGTGTTTCTGTCGCCGCGCTCTGTTCTTGCCGGACGATCTGAATTAGATCTTTCGTTATTTACACGTCTTTCACTATTCTTCACTACTTTATCTTCTTTCTTTTCTTTATTCTCTTCCTTAACTTCTGTTTTCTGAACCGTTTTTTCTATCGGTTTCTCTACTGGCTTTTCTGCTGGCTTTTCCGCCACCTTCTCAGTTCCTTTGGCTGGGCGTCCATTGTTGACCTGCATCGGTCTTCCCTGGTTTGCGCCCTTATTTCCACTCTGACGTTTGCCGTGTTTGTTTCCATTCTGTGTATTCTGTGGACGGAACACATGTACAATGTTTTTCTTCTTTGGTGCCTCGCCTGCATCACCTTCTGCTTTTTTCGCTTTGCCAAAATGTTCTTTCACCTGATCTGCAGCAGAATCTTCCACTGCGCTCATGTGATTTTTTACTTCTATCTTTTTGCTTTCAAGAAATTCCAGTACATCTTTGCTCTGTACATTCAATTCCTTGGCCAGCTCATATACTTTGATTTTTGCCATATAATAACTACCTCCTTTATGCAATTATTCTATTTCCATTTCCGTTTCCAGATGTCTGCGAACTCCCTTTGCAAGTCCTTCGTCAAGAATTGCAAGAGATGCACGAAATTCTTTACCCATTGCATGCCCTAAGGTATCTTTATCTTTGTAAAAATAAATCGGTACCTGATAAAATTCACACATATTGCGGAACTTCTTCTTTGTATTCTCAGACGCATCTCCTGCTACGATCACAAGATATGCTCTAGCGGATTTTACTTCTTTTTCTGTACTGAACTCACCGCTTGCAACCTTTCCGGCTTTCGTTGCAAGTGCGATCATCGATAATGCTTTACTATGACTCAAGATGTTCCATCTCCTTTTCAAGCGTTTCATATACTTCTTTCGGAATTGCCTGCTTAAAAGAACGCTCCAGTCCTCTATTATTGATTGCCTGTGTCAGACACTCTTTATTCGGACAAATGTACGCCCCTCTGCCATTCTTCTTGCCGGTCGCATCCAGAACGAATTCCGCATCGGAAGTACGGATCACACGGATCATCTCTTTTTTATTCTTCATTTCCCGGCATCCTACGCATTGACGCATCGGAATTTTTTTATTTGTGCTCAAACAATCACCTATTCTTCCGTATTTTCTAATTCGCTTACTTCTTCAAAGTCAGCTGCTTCTTCTGTCAATTCAAGATCAGCATCTGCCATCTCTTCTGTATATTCATCTTCTACTTCTTCTTCGAAGACACCTTCGCTCAGCTCCATATAGTTTTCCGGCAGTTCTCCGGACTCGATTGCCTGTGTCTCACTCTTAATATCGATCTTGTATCCGGTAAGTCTTGCTGCAAGTCTTGCATTCTGTCCTTCTTTACCGATAGCAAGTGAAAGCTGATAATCCGGAACGATCACGCTTGCAATCTTCTCATCCGGGTCAGCCATTACAGAGATAACCTTTGCCGGGCTTAATGCATTTTCAATTAAGATTGCCGGGTTGTCGCTCCAGTTGATGATGTCGATCTTTTCACCACGAAGCTCATTTACAATTGCATTTACACGGGCACCATTCATACCAACGCATGCTCCTACCGGATCAACATCCGGGTCATTTGACCATACCGCGATCTTTGTTCTGCTTCCGGCTTCTCTTGCGATACTCTTAATCTCTACGATACCATCTTTTACTTCTGTTACTTCGGATTCAAAAAGACGTTTTACTAATTCCGGATGTGTACGGGACACAAGGATCTTTGGTCCTTTTGTTGTATTCTTAACTTCAACAATATATAATTTGATTCTCTCTGTCGGTTTGAATACTTCTCCTTTTACCTGCTCATTTTCTGTGAGCATTGCATCTGCTTTACCAAGGTTAATACTTACATTCTTTCCGACATATCTCTGAACGATACCTGTTACGATATCTTTCTCTTTTTCAAAATACTGATCGTAAACAACTTTTCTTTCTTCCTCACGGATTTTCTGTAAGATCAGGTTCTTTGCATTCTGTGTTGCAATTCTTCCGAATGATTTTGACTCGATCGGCACATGTACAATATCACCGATGTCATATTTACCATCCATATTTCTGGCTTCTTCAACACTGATCTGCTCTAATGGATCTTCTACATCCTCTACTACTTCTTTCTCTGCGAAGAGCTGGTAATCACATGACTCACGATCCATGATCACGCGGATATTGTCTGCTTTACCGAAATGGCTCTTGCATGCATTCAGGAGAGAATTCTCAATTGCATCTAAGAGACTCTCTTTGCTGATGTCTTTTTCCTTTTCCAAAATATTTAACGCTTCTAATAATTCTGTGTTCATGATTATCCTCCTATATTAAAAATCAAATGCCTGGCGGATCAGCGCTATCTCGCCTTTTTCAAATGTTTTCAAAGTTTCATCTTCAAGTTCGATCGTCACGGTATCTGCATCATACGCTTTCAGAATTCCTGTGAACTCTTTGCGCTTATCGATCATGCGATATGTGCGGATCTCAATTTCTTTGTCCAGATTACGTTTGTAATCCTTTTCTTTCTTAAGCGGTCTTCCAAGTCCCGGAGAACTGATCTCCATAATATAACTGTCATCAATGTAATCCTTCTCATCGAGAATATCTGATAATCTGCGGCTTACTTTTTCGCAGTCATCTACACTGATCCCGCCCGGCTTATCAATATAAGCTCGTAAATACCAGTTGCTTCCTTCTTTGACATACTCTACATCAACCAGTTCGAATCCATATTCTTCCACGATTGGTGTTAAATATTCTTCCGTTTTCTGCTCATAAATTTCTCTTTTTGACAATACTGAACTTCCTTTCTCTGATCAAAATTTAAATCTGTATTTCTCTATACTAACAAAGAAGAGTGAACTTGCGTTCACTCTCCTGTCATCGGGTTGACTATATATCTAAACCGAAGTATAACACTATCTTCCTTTAAAATCAAGGGATTATTTGCATTTTACTTAATTTGTATACATAATCTTCCCGCATCAGTTTTTTCTTCTTGTAATAGATTTTATAAAATGCTGCATAATAGCTGCTGCCGCTCTTATAAACGCTTTTTAATTCCTCTCCTTTTTTCACCCGAAGCATACCAACGTATTGCCCGGACCAGTCATATACGGAAATAATATTATAAACCTGACTTTTCTTTTTCGGGCTCTGTCCGATCAGAATATAGTTAGCTGCCACTTCTATTCCCTGATCCTTGTATGGATTCTTTTTTGAAAGCGTAACATATTTCACCGGCTTTCTGTTTTTATTCAAAAGGAGCACATTGCTACTATTCTTAAGATGTAGCACATACTGTTTCTTTGAAGCATTATATGCAATTCCCGAAAATCCGTTTATCGCTTTTAAGTCTGTTTTTTTCGCACCTTTTATTGTAGAAGGAATGTTTACTGTTTCTGAAGATTCTATTTTCAACGTATCCGGCCTCACCACATAGAGACGCTTTGAAGCTTTCTGCCCATTCAATACGACCAGACGTTTTTTATCTGCGTTGTAAGTCATGTCAATTCCTTCGCCCAACGACAAAGCTTTGGATACTTTTACAACTTTAAAGTCTGACTGACGCGCTTTTACTATCTTGCATTTTGAAGCTTTACGATTATACAAAATATAATAGCTGTATTTCCCATTGCCGGTGCTTCCTTTCACTGTATCGTATTGATTCACCTTCTGTTTTGCCGCAGCGCACAGTTCCAATTTCACTTTTTTCGTTCCTTTTTTTGTATAGACTGCCGTCGCCTTTGCTGTACGTGTATACGGCGTATACGAATCCTCCTTCGTATACACATATTTAGAATTATTCAGGATCGGGTAGACAAAAACCTTCGCTCCGGTTCCGGAAAAATCTGCTCTTTCCAGCCGCTCATCCTTTATATATGTACCTTCAAATCCTTTTGAATTCTTACCTGCAAGAAAATATGTATCCTGGATTCCCTGTGGCTGATCATTCCACGTCGCATCGATAAGATACCATTTACCGTTATTCATTTTTACCGCATTCCACATATGTCCGTCCGCCCGAGATGTTCCAGGATAAACAACACCGCTGACACAGGCACATGGAATTTCAAAGCGATCACACAACACTTTTATTGTCTTTGCATAGCCTTCACATACAACCTGACCATTACCCAAAAGCAAAGGTTCTGTTGTATAAATCTTTTTTGTCGTTGTGCCTTTATAATAAGATGCCTTTTCACAGACATACGTATGAATACTTTTTATCAGTTCATACCGGTCATTTATATTCACACAGTTGTTCTTTATTTCTTCCATCGCACGCTGCACACCCTCTTCGTATGCCGCAATCTTACCGGAAGCTCCACTGTACAATTCTCCCGGCCGTATCGTAATGCTGTCAATCTTTACCGAACATCCCGTCGGTTTTCTCTGCCCGCTGATTTTAACATTGTAGCTAACCTGATAGAGCCAGAATACTTCAGGGTGATCATATTCAAAGGCATCGCCTGCACTCTGCGCGATCTCTCCGATTTCTTCCATCATCATCTGATAATTATCATCTTCTTTAACCTGCTCGAATTCTTTCGCAGAATCCAGGCGAAACGGAGTATTAAATGTATAAGTCACGTCCCCGATCCCCTTTGCAGTAACATACTGTTTGACCATAGCATCGTAGAGACCCTTTGCCTCCTCATCCAGCTGCTCTCCATAACAGTTTTTATAGGAAGCTGCACTTCTTGCATAGCTAGCAATGCCTTCTGTTCCGATAACTTTGCCAAATGGTTTTAACTGCCCGGTTATTTCTTCCTGAAATTCTTCTGCTGCTTTTACTTTCGGCAATTGTCCCGCAGGCATAAAGAGCGTAAACGCAACTGCTAAAATCAATATCCATGTGATTTTCTTTTTCATGATTAAGCCCTCGTCTTCGTGCCGGTTCCGTCTCGCTTCGCCATTTTCAGTCGATTCAACGTCACTTCTTTCTCTTTATAAGGCACTTTTGTCTCTGTTCCTTCTTCGAATAAATAAACCTGTTCCAGTTCATCTTCTTTTCGAAGCTTTATTCCACGCACGCCGATGGCGCCCTTTTTCTTCTCAGATACTTCTTCTGCTGTAAATCGCAGGAAATAACCATCCCGGGTCTGTAATACGACCTGCTGGTTGTCGGTGATCACCTGAATGCTGACTACTGCATCATCTGCCTGTAGTTTTGTCGCCACAATGGTACGTTTTGCAACCTGGAATTCCTGTCCGTCTACTTTCTTGATCATTCCCTGCTTTGTCGCAAATAACAGCTTTGCATATCTTGTCTGCTCTGCATCGCATATATATACAATTTCTTCCGACGAACTATCATAGTTACTTACATTGTCGATCGGTTGCCCCTTATCTCGGAATTTTCCATATGGAAGATCCAATACTTTAATCTGATGCATCTTGCCTTCTGCCGTAAATACACAGAGTTTTCCGGTATTCATTGTATGTAAAATATATTTATTCTCACTGTCTGCTGCCGCTTTATTTCTTTCATAGGTTGCAAGATCTACAGTTCTTGCATAGCCAAATCGATCCATTAAAAATACAACCTCCTGCTCCTCGATCTTCTTTTCTTCGAAAACAGCTTCCTCTGCATTTTCAATTACGGTTCTTCTCTTTCTGCCGAATTCCTTCTTGATCTTATCTAGATCTTCCATAATAACGCCTGCCATAGAGTCATAGTTGTTAAGAATATCCTCATACTTTGCAATATTGGCAAGTGTAGTCTCGTGCTCTTTCATAAGCGCTTCGATCTCCAGGCCGATCAGCTTATAGAGACGCATCTCTAAAATTGCAGTCGCCTGACGCTCTGTAAAACGGAGCATTGCCGCCATTTTTCTGGAAATGTTTGATTTAAACTTAATATTGTCTGTAATTCCATTTGTCAGACACGCTTTTACATCTTTCACAGACTGGCTTCCGCGCAGAATCTCAATGATCAGATCGATCACGTCACAGGCTTTAATAAGGCCTTCCTGTATCTCTTTTTTATCCAGCTCTTTCGAAAGGAGATTTTTATACTTTCTTGTTGTCATCTCGAACTGGAAATCTACATGGTGTTCAATGATACGCTTTAATCCCATTGTCTCCGGTCTTCCGTTGGCAACTGCCAGCATATTCACGCCGAACGTATCTTCCAGACGGGTCTTCTTGTAAAGCATATTCGTAAGATTTTCTACATCCGCACCTTTTTTCAGTTCAATAACGATGCGAATTCCTTCCTTGGAAGACTGGTTGGAAATATCTACAATATCATTTGTCTTCTTCGTCTCTACCAGATTGCATACATCATTTAAAAACTTGGAAATTCCCGCTCCGATCATCGTATAAGGGATCTCAGAGATTACAAGACGTTTCTTACCGCCTTTCATTTCCTCTACTTCTACTTTTCCACGAAGCTTGATCTTACCGGTCCCATTTTCATATATATCAACAAGATCATCTTTGTTGACTACGATTCCTCCGGTCGGGAAATCCGGTCCTTTTACATATTTCATCAGCCCTCTTGTGCTGATCTCGTCATTTTTCATATAAGCCTTAACGGCATCTACTACTTCGCCAAGGTTGTGCGTTGGAATACTTGTGGCCATACCGACAGCAATTCCTTCCGCTCCGTTTACTAAAAGGTTTGGAATACGCACCGGCAGCACTTCCGGCTCTTTTTCGTTTTCATCAAAGTTCGGGACAAAATCAATAATGTCTTTATCCAGGTCTGACAAATACACTTCCTGGGTGATCTTTGCAAGTCTTGCTTCTGTATAACGCATGGCAGCTGCGCCGTCTCCTTCGATGGAGCCAAAGTTTCCGTGTCCGTCTACGAGCACCATTCCTTTTTTAAAGTCCTGTGCCATTACAACGAGAGAATCGTAAATAGAGCTGTCTCCGTGCGGATGATATTTACCCATCGTATCTCCGACGATACGCGCACATTTTCGATATGGTTTGTCATAACGAATACCCAGCTCGTGCATATCGTAAAGAGTACGTCTCTGTACCGGCTTTAATCCGTCGCGCACGTCCGGGAGCGCTCTGGCAACAATGACACTCATTGCATAATCTATATATGATTTCTTCATCACTTCCGAATATTCGGTTCTAATGATCTGTGAATCCTGCATCTTTCTTCTCCTTTATACGTCCAGTTCTGCCTCTGTGGCATTTTCGTAAATAAATGTACGTCTTGGTGGTACTTCTGTTCCCATAAGCATCTCTGTCACAGAAGATGCCATTCTTGCATCTTCAATTTCTACTCTCTTCAGAATGCGTGTCTCTGGATTCAATGTCGTCTCCCAAAGCTGCTCTGCATCCATCTCCCCAAGACCTTTGTATCTTTGCAATGTAAATGGACCTTCGTGTGTTTTTCGGTATTTCTCTAATGCCTTGTCATCATAAAGATATTCTTCCTCACCTTTTTTCGGCATCGCTTTATAAAGAGGCGGCATTGCGATATAGACATGCCCCTCATCGATTAGTTCTTTCATAAAACGGTAAAACAATGTCAGGAGCAGTGTTGAAATATGTGCTCCATCCACGTCCGCATCGGCCATAATAATAATCTTGTCATAACGAAGCTTGCTGATATCAAAATCATTGCCATAGCCTTCGGAAAATCCACAGCCAAATGCATTGATCATCGCTTTGATTTCTGCATTGGCAAGTACTTTATCTATCGTTGCCTTCTCGACATTCAATATTTTACCACGAATCGGTAAAATTGCCTGATACATACGGTTTCTTGCCGTCTTGGCAGAGCCACCGGCCGAATCTCCCTCGACGATGAAGATCTCACATTTGGAAGCATCGCGGCTTTCACAGTTTGCAAGCTTTCCGTTGCTGTCAAAGGAATACTTCTGTTTCGTCAAAAGATTGGTCTTTGCTTTTTCTTCCGTCTTACGGATCTTCGCCGCCTTCTCCGCACAGCCGATCACTTTTTTCAGATTATCAAGATTACGGTCAAAATAACGCACAATCTCTTCATTTGTCACTTTACTTGCCGCTTTAGCCGCGTCCGGATTATCAAGCTTTGTCTTTGTCTGTCCTTCAAAACGCGGATCCGGATGTTTGACAGATACGATAGCTGTCATACCATTTCGAATATCCGCTCCTGTAAAGTTTGCATCCTTATCCTTTAAGATGCCAAGCTCTCTTGCATACTGATTGATCACAGTTGTAAAGGTTGTCTTAAATCCGGTAAGGTGGGTTCCACCTTCACTATTGTAAATATTATTACAGAAGCCAAGAATATTTTCATGGAATTCATTTACATATTGAAATGCAACCTCCACTTCAATTCCGTCTGCCATACCTTTAAAATAAACCGGCTCATGGATTGCTTCTTTCTTTCTGTTCAAATCTTTGATAAAACCAATGATGCCATCCGGTTCGTGATAGGTGATCTTCTCTTTTTTATCATCTCTTAAATCTTCAAATACGATCGTAAGCTCCGGATTGAGATATGCCGTCTCATGCATACGACTTTTTACATCCTCTGCTTTGAATCGTGTTTTTTCAAAAATTGTATCATCCGGCAGGAAGTTTACTTTCGTTCCCGTCTTTCTCGTCTTTCCGATCTTCGGAAGGAGCCCGTCTACAAGTTCAATAACCGGCTGGCCCTTTTCATATCGATCGTGGTGTATGTATCCACCACGACTAACTTCTACATCCATATATGAGGACAGCGCATTGACAACAGACGAACCTACTCCATGAAGTCCTCCACTTGTCTTATATGCCGAATCATCAAATTTTCCACCTGCATGAAGCGTTGTATACACAAGACGCTCTGCCGGCACACCTTTGGCATGCATATCAACCGGCACACCTCGACCGTTATCGGATACCGTCGCAGACCCATCCTTCTCAAGCGTCACATGGATCTCGTCACAGTATCCGGCCAGGTGCTCATCCACTGAGTTATCTACGATCTCATAGATCAGATGATTCAGCCCCTTTGTAGATACGCTTCCTATATACATACCCGGTCTCTTTCGTACCGCTTCCAACCCTTCTAATACTGAAATACTCTCCGCATCATATGTGTTATTCTTCGACATTCCTACTCTATCCTCTCTTCGTTTTTACACTCATTTCTTATTAATAAACGCATTTATACTCGTACATATTAGCATAAAGTCCAAGTCAAATCAAATAAGTTTTATCATGCAAACGCCAGTCTTTTTCTTTTCTGATATGAAAATATGGCGAATTATTTTAAAATAAATAGCAAATATGTATTGACAGAACCGCATTCGTGGAATAAAATAAATTCGTATGTTTCGTTAGAACGTCCGTGTCCGGGTCTAACGAACTGGAAAATCGATATTATAGTCGAAAATATTAAATCGGAGGTGGACAAATTGGCTAACATCAAATCTGCAAAGAAAAGAATTTTAGTAAACGAAACAAAAGCTGC
>JAUNTC010000060.1:9567-13361 GCA_030538915.1 Lachnospiraceae bacterium
TGCTAGAAATAAAGCAATCAAATCTAAAGTTAAAACTTACGTAAAGAAAGTTGAGACTGCAGTAGCAAAGAAAGACGCTGAAGCTGCAAAAGCTGCTTTAAAAGATGCCATTGTTGAGATCAACAAAGCTGGAAGCAAAGGTGTTTATCACAAAAACACATGTTCTAGAAAGATTTCCCGTTTAACAAAAGCTGTTAACGGAATTGCTTAATTATAGAATGACATATGAAAAAACAGCCATACCGTCATGTGGCTGTTTTTTTGTTGCTTAATTTTCTTATTTCTTTATTCCAGTTTGGAATATCCGAAACTGTTCACCAGCGCTTCTACACGCTCTCCTCTCTGACACATTGGACAATTCGAAGAATCGTACGCCTGATAATCTGGCACATCGGAGCTTGTAAAGATGGTCTCGATCTTCATTCCTGCAACCTTTGTAACTGCACTGAAGATGGAACATACTCCACATACCGTTCCGCCGTAATAGAGAATCGACTCGATCGCACGCATGATCGTCTTACCGGTCGTAACAGAAGCCGCAAGGATCAGTACCTGCTGATTCTTAATCATACGTTGCTTGTTATCACGGAACATGATCTGTCCGAGCATATTGTACTCCGGTGTGATCACCGAAATATTATTCCCCGCGCTCAAAGACATCTGATTGGCATCAGCTAACTGTTCTGCCATAAATGTTCCGATCACTTCTGTCTCGTCCAGACATACGATCGTATTGATATAAGTGTTCGTCATATAGCAGGAAGCTAACTCTTTCGCCGTCTCTCTTGCATTGTTGTGACGCGTCTTTACTGTCGACATATCAATATATGTATTCAGATGAGAGTTACTTGTGGCAAAATGTCCTTTTAAAACTTTAATACGTGCTTTTGGATTTCTGGCTGATCTTAAGTCTTCTAATCTGCTATCCATGCTGTTCACCGCCCTTTCTAAATCTATATTTATAATAGCACAAAATAAAGGACAGCGCAAAGATGAACTTTACGCCGCCCCCTATTAGCGTTTATCAAAGCGGTTCAATATATGAAGTATTTTCTTAGTTATTGATCAGCTTGTCTTCACCATTCCAGCTGTAAAGCTTTCTGATCTCTGCTCCGACTTTCTCTGATGGATGCTCAGAAGCAAGCTTTCTCATAGCTTTGAAGTGAACCTGACGTCCTGCATCTGACATATCTACTAAGAACTCTTTTGCAAATGTTCCATCCTGAATATCAGAAAGGATTTTCTTCATTGCTTTCTTTGTATCCTCTGTGATGATCTTAGGTCCTGTAATATAATCACCATACTCAGCTGTGTTAGAGATTGAATATCTCATTCCTGCAAATCCTGACTGGTAGATAAGATCTACGATCAGCTTCATCTCATGGATACACTCGAAGTATGCATTTCTTGGATCGTATCCTGCTTCGCAAAGTGTCTCAAAACCTGCCTGCATAAGTGCACAAACACCACCACAAAGTACTGCCTGCTCTCCAAAGAGGTCTGTCTCTGTCTCTGTTCTGTATGTTGTCTCAAGAAGACCGGCTCTTGCTCCACCGATTGCAAGACCATAAGCTAATGCACGATCCCATGCTTTTCCGGTAGCATCCTGCTCTACCGCGATCAAACAAGGAGTTCCTTTTCCAGCCTGATACTCACTTCTTACTGTATGTCCAGGTGCTTTTGGAGCAATCATTGTAACATCGACATTCTTCGGTGGTTTGATACATCCGAAGTGAATGTTGAACCCGTGTGCAAACATTAACATGTTGCCTTCTTCCAGGTTTGGTTCAATGTCTTTCTTGTACATATCTGCCTGTAACTCATCGTTGATGAGGATCATAATAATATCTGCCTGCTTTGCTGCCTCTGCTGCTGTGTATACTTTGAAGCCCTGTGCTTCTGCTTTTGCCCATGATTTGCTTCCTTCGTAAAGTCCTACGACAACATCGCATCCAGACTCTTTCAGGTTAAGTGCATGTGCATGTCCCTGGCTGCCGTAACCGATAATAGCGATCTTCTGTCCTTCTAATACAGATAAATTACAATCTTCCTGATAAAAAATTCTTGCTGCCATTTCAACATTCCTCCTAATATTATAAATTTTGTTTTGTTAATATATCGTTAAACGAAGTTCTAGTTCGTTTAATGTCTATCCTTATTCTTTTGTGATTCTCTCGAAATTGCCATCCTGATCCACTAGTGTAACATCTTTGATTCCTCGATTCAGTCCTGTAATTCCGGTTCTTGCAAGTTCCAAGATTTCATAGCCTTCCAGAAGATTCATAAATGCTTCCAGCTTTGACTGTGTACCGGTAAGTTCTATCATCAGTGAATCTTTTTCTACATCGACGATCTTTGCCCGGAAAATATCAGCTACAGAAATAATCTCCGATCTTTCAGATTTGTCTGCTCTGACCTTCACCATAATAAGCTCACGGTAAACTGATTCCGACGGTTCGAGAACTTTAATCTCTAAAATATCTTCCAGTTTTCTTACCTGCTTCTCGATCTGCGACAATATAAGCTCATCACCACTTGTTACGATCGTGATCCTTGTAAATCTTGGATCTGCAGTAACGCCGGCTGTAATACTGTCAATACTATATCCCCTTCTACTAAACAGTCCCGAAATTCGACTTAAAACTCCAGGATTGTTATCAACTAACAATGAATATACTCTTTGCATTCGAGCACCTCTCTTTCATTCGTTTTTATAAAACAGAGTGCGTTCTGTTTTTATATAATAGCAATACCTTTATCTTTTGTCAAGCATATGCAAATATATTTTTATCATTTTCTCTTCTTTTTATTTCGTCGGAAATTTTATTTATCATTTTTTCTTTGTCTTTGCTCAAATTTCCACGCACACGAAATTCAATAAAATCATGGAATCCATCATAGGAAAGATCCATTGGACCCAATTCCTCCAGGAGGATTTTTTCTTCTTTCAAATTCTCAAGCTCTGTGGCAGGCTGGAAATTTCCGCTCTCGATTTCTTTATATAACGGCGCATTTTTCTGTAAAAACATAGAAAAGTTGATTACCCTTGCAGGCTTCGTTTCATTCAAAAATGCTGCAAGTGCTTTTGCATTTTCTTCTCCTCTTTCGCACCCTGCAACGCCGGTCATAATATGGGCATCAAAGAACATGCCTGCTCTTTGAATGCCTGAAATCGCTTTTTTCGCTTCATCGATCGTATGATCTTTATTCATAAATGAAAGCACATCTTCCAGACCACTCTCGATACCAAGGTAGAGATGTTCCACTCCGAGGAAACGAAGTGTTAGCAATTCCTCCTGATCCTTTTTCAAAATCCCTGTAACAGTAGCATCCATACGCACAGACGGCCCATCCGGGAAATATGTCCTGATCAGTTCCAGAATCTCGACCAGTTCATTTGTCGGAAGATCAAAAGCATTCCCGTCACCTAAAAAAATTGCCTTCGGATTACCTCCCGCCGTTTTCACTCTTAAAAGCTCTTCTTCAATCTGCGGGAGCGGTAATTTACGAAATTTCAGATGTTTGAAAAGTGTACAGAATTTACACCCATTATAAGAACAGCCCACCATTACTGGCAGCATGTATGATGCGCGTTCCATCGGTGCACGACAGATCTGTCCTTCATACTCCATATGCATCCCATCCTTTCTTTTCATTTTACCTGTTCTTTTATTATAGCATGTCTACAGAGAAATTCTTGCTTTTTATATTCTTAAACATCCCCTTTGTTTGAGCGTCAGTATGAAGATTGAAAAGAGAAAACATAGTAAAATTACAAAAGAGAAAACATAGTA
>JAUNTC010000141.1 GCA_030538915.1 Lachnospiraceae bacterium
GAAAAAAGATGCAACTGAAAACATTTTTTAAACGTGTTGTAGCTGTTGCGTTAGTATTTGTGTTTTTAATGTCTACACAAGTACATGCAGCAGAAGGTGAAGAACCAGGAAAGCTGGATATCAATGCTGAGGGATATGAAATCGCTTTTCTTAAGCCGGAAGAGATCACATATACCGGGGAAGAACAAAAACCGGAATTTAAAGTTGTGAAAAAAGACGAATCCGAAGCAGAGACTACTCTGGATGCAGGCAACTATGATACAGTATACACAGACAATACCAATGCCGGTACTGCTAAAATTACTGTAAAAGGAAATGAGGAAGCTGGTTATACAGGAGAAATTACAAAAGAATTCACAATTAATCCAGTATCTCTGAAAGATGCAGTTGTAACATCTGTTGATGCAAAAGTTGTATATAATGGAAAAGCAGTGACGCCTGCTGTAACTGTAAATTTAGGAGAAATCAGTTTAAAAGAAGGCGTAGATTTCAAAGTATCTTATAAAAATAACAACAAAGTCGGAACTGCGGATGTAATCGTAACCGGAATTGGAAATTATAAAGATACAGCAGCCGGAAGCTTTGAAATTGTTCCTGGAACATCCGGAATTACTGCAAAAACGGCATATAACAAAATTACACTTACATGGAAAAAAATCCCAGGTGTTACCGGATATAGAATTTACCGCAGCACTGCAAAAGACGGGGAATATAAGAGAATTAAGACAATTACTTCTTCTTCGACTGTAAAATATGAGAATACAAACGTAGCACTTAACCAGAACTATTACTACAAGATGCGAGCATATCGTATGGTAGGAGATAAGACGGTTTATGGTGAATATTCTGATGTTGTAAATGCAAAAGCAAAAGTAGGTATTTCATCTGTAAAGAGTGCGAAATCTGCTTCTACAACAAATTACAGTGCAGCAACTGTGACATGGAGTAAAGTAGCCGGAGCCAACGGATATAGATTGTACAGAAGTAAATCTTTAGATGGAACATACAAAGCTGTGAAAACAGTAAAAGGTGCAACTTCTTATACAGATAAAACAACAGTATGTGGAAACAAATATTACTACAAAGTACGTGCTTATCGTGTTTCAAAAGATAAAAAATATTTTGGCGATTATTCGAAAGCAAAATCTGTACGTGTAAGACCGGGAAGAACAAAGATCGATCCGAATTCAGAAGGTTACCAGAATAAGGTAATCCTGGAATGGAAAAAAGTATACGGCGCAAGCGGATACGAGATTTACAGAGCCAAAACAAAAAAAGGAACATACAGACGTGTGACAACAATTAAGTCAAGAAAAATTGGAACTTACACAGATAAAGGACTCAGAAAATCACAGATCTATTACTACAAGATCCGTGCATATCGTACAGTAGACGGAAAGAAAGTATATGGATCATTTTCTCCGCGATTCAAAAAAGGAATTGCCGGATGGAGATATATTAATGGTCTGAAATTGTATTATAATTCAAAAGGTAAGCTTGTAAAAGATGTCAGTGGAATTATCGGAAAACAGGCTTCCTATGTGATCAAGATCAATAAACAGAGAAACGTAGTGACTGTATATGCAAAAGATGGAAACAAAGGTTACATTATTCCGGTGAAATCATTCGTATGCTCAACAGGTGTACCGACACCGGTTGGAACATTCTATACACCGGCAAAATATCGTTGGCATACACTGATGGGACCTTGCTATGGACAGTGGTGTACAAGAATTCATAAGTCTTTCTTATTCCATTCTGTATTTTACAGCACAAGAAGCAATTCTACACTGAGCACAACTGCTTATAATAAACTTGGAACAACATGTTCACATGGTTGTGTCAGATTACGTGTCGGAGATGCAAAATGGATCTATGACAACTGTAAGCTGAGAACAAAAGTAATCATCTACAACAGTGCTTATACAGGACCATTTGGAAAACCAAGTGCAGCGAAGCTTGCATCATGGCACAGATGGGATCCGACAGATCCGACTGCAAAATACAAATGTAAAGCACACGGATGCCATAAATAGAGCAAAATAAGATGAAAAAAATGATTGACTGGGTAACGATCAAATTTTTGCTTGTTGGAGTCGTTAATACGCTCGTAGGATCGGTCGTAATGTTTCTTCTATACAACGGCTTTCACACCGGGTACTGGATTGCTTCTGCATGTAATTATATCGTGGGAAGCATTGTGAGCTATTTTCTTAATAAGCACTTTACATTCCAGAGCCATGGAAATTCTATGAGAGAAGTGATGACATTTATCATAAATATTGTTATCTGTTATGTCGTAGCATATGGAATCGCCAAACCATGTGTGTATCAGTTATTTGGCGGATATGGAAAAAAAGTGCAGGACAATCTTGCAATGTTTGCGGGAATGTGCCTGTTTGTCGGACTGAATTATTTTGGACAGAGATTTATAGTATTTAAGGATGGGAAACATTGATTTCCCGTCCTTTTTTACTTTATGGGCTTTAGCCTGTTGAGTGAGATGGAGTTTTTTGCTGTTTCGAAAAATG
>JAUNTC010000061.1 GCA_030538915.1 Lachnospiraceae bacterium
CATGTTTACTGGGTTTGTAGCCATTTTTTATCTTTCCAACTGTCAAAGATGAGATTATATACAAAAGCAGTAATATAGTCCATCAATTCGTTGGATTGTTTATGTTAGCGGAAGAGAAAAAGCAGTAAGATGAGGGTAACATATATACCAAGGATGAACAGGAGGAAAATCAGATGAGATACGAAATTCCAAAAACGATGATGGGTATGAAACTTCCGGGAGGAGCAAAAGTTGAAAAGGTGGAGCAGATGGTTCCGACTCCGGGACCTGGACAGGTGCTTCTTAAAATGAAAGCGGCTAGTCTTTGCGGAAGCGACCTTAAATATATTTATTATGAGCATACAGATAAGACCGGCGGTGCAAGATATGATAATGTGATCGCAGGTCATGAACCGAGCGGACAGGTTGTACAGGTAGGAGAAGATGTTCTGGATTTCAAAGAGGGGGACCGCGTAGTTGTATATCATATTCAGGGATGTGGATATTGTGACGAGTGTAAGAAAGGTTTCTTTATTAACTGCCAGAATCCGGAGAGACGTGCTTATGGATGGCAGAGAGATGGCGCACTTGCAGAATATATGGTGGCAGACGTATCTACTTGTATTCATCTTCCGGATTTTCTTACTTACGAAGATGGAGCTATGATCGCATGTGGATTTGGAACCGCTTATCAGGGACTTTTAAGAGCGAATGTTTCAGGAAGAGACCGCGTACTCGTTATGGGACTTGGACCGGTCGGACAGGCTGCACTTATTCTTGCAAAGGCTATGGGAGCTGAGACGATTGGTGTAGATATATCGGAAGAACGTCTCGAGATGGCGAAGAAGATTGGCGCAGATCATGTATATCTGGGTGACGATGAAGTTGTGAAAAATGTAATGAATGATATAGACGGAAAAGGTGTGGAAGTTGCAGTAGACTGTTCCGGAAGCAGTATTGGACGTCACAGATGTCTGGAAGTTGCAAGAATGTGGGGAAATGTAGTATTTCTTGGTGAGCAGGGAACAGTAACATTTGAACCGAGTCCGCTTCTTCTGCACAAAAATCTGACGTTGCATGGCTCCTGGGTAACATCTGTAGGAAATATGGAACAGCTGGTAGAATTTTTAGACCGCAAGAAGATCCATCCAAGTCAGATCATTACACATCGCTATCCACTCAGCAAAACAGAAGAGGCATATCGCATATTTGCAACAGGAAAGACAGGAAAAGTATGTGTGAACATGGAGATGGAAGATTAATGAAAAATCTGGATAAATTAATGTCCTGGCTTCAAAATTCAGAATATGACGGAGTGATCCTTGGAAGACGGGATAATTTCAAGTGGATCACGGAAGAAAATGCCAATGCGGTAGTGACGAACACAGAAGTCGGAGTAGCATTTCTTCTAATAGAGAAGTCTGGAAAAATGATCATGGCAGCAGACAGCAGCGATTATTCGCGCATGATGACGGAACAGAATGCATTGCAGGCAGAAGGAATGCCAATTCCGTGGTACTGCTCCGTTGAAGATCATTTGAAAAAATATATAAAAGATAGAACATTTGTATCGGATACAGGAATTGCAGATACGTTGAATGTACAGGAAAAACTTCAGTGCATTCGAATGCAGTTGAGCGAAAAAGAACTCGAGCGATACCGGAAGCTTGGAAAGGAATGTGCGGAAATCGTAGAAGGAGTTGCAAAAATGCAAGACCGGGACAGACGGAAGAGGACATTGCAACTTTAATAAAGACAAGATGTATAGAAAAAGGCATAAGTCCGAATTGCGTTCTCGTTGGAAGCGATGACCGCATATTAAAATACCGCCATCCGGTTCCTACAGAAAAAAAGATAGAAAAACATCTGATGGTTGTGCTGGGTGGAGAAAAATATGGCCTGAATATCAGTATGACCCGGTTTGTGTATTTTGAGCTTGTTCCTGAAGAGATGAAGAAGCGGATGCAAAAGACACAACGCATATTTGCTGCGATGCAGAATATCATGACAGATGGCATGAGCTATAAAGAATACTTTGCAAATGTACAGAAACTGTATGAAAAAGAAGGTTGTCTAAAAGAGTGGAAGCTACACCACCAGGGCGGGCCGACCGGGTACAGCTGTCGAGAGTTTGTGATTACACCGGATACAGATGGAGTGATCTGGAAAAATCAGGCGTATGCATGGAATCCGACAATACAGGGCACAAAATGCGAAGAAACAACATTTCTTACAGACAATGGCATAGAGATATTTACAAGAACAGATGAGTGGCCGTGCACGATAGTAGAAACGGAATACGGAGACTGTTCGGTGGCAGATATTCTGTATGTCAGAGTTGAGTGAGAAAAGTAGAATCGCCGGCGAGAGTATCCGAAAATGGAGAAATCCGAAAAGTAGTCAACAAACCAGCCGACTGAGAGGTAAACGCTCCGCGAGGAGGCGCAGTGATTCTGTAAAGAATATGCCGGCTTACGCTAACCAGAATCATGCGCCAAGTCTCGTGGCTGCTTGACTTGATAATTTGGGAATGCAGTATGAAAAAAACATAAAAAATACAAAGAAAATATGTGAAAAATCTTTGTATTATCGGTATTGGCATGGTATAATTAATAAAACACTTAATTAAATGCCTTAAGAAAGTTGAGAGGCTAGATTACATGAGAAGAAGTACAAACAGTGTAGAAGTAAAAAGACAGAATCGAAACCGCGTGTTTCGATTCGTAAACGGACAGAAAGAGACAAGTATGCCGGAGATATCCGCAGCATTGGATATCAGCGGACCGACAGTTCTTACGATTGTAAATGAACTGAAGGAGGAAGGCATTCTAAAAGAAGCAGGGGAGTTCAAGTCGACCGGAGGAAGGAAAGCGAAGGCGATCGCATCGGTGAGAGATTTTAAATATGCAATTGGCATTGATCTTACAGCAAACCATATTGGAATTACATATACTGACTTTTCGGCGAAAGCATTGAAACATGTGAGAATCAGAAAACATTTTGAATATACGAATGAATATATGGAAGAGTTAGCTGCGATCACAGATCAGTTTATTGCAGATAATGAGATCCCAGAAGATAAGATCATCGGAATTGGAATATCGGCACCTTGTATTATAGATGGGAAGGAACAGGTAATTACTTATTCCAATGCGCTTGATATTTACAACGTAGCATGTCAGGAATGGACAGATTATTTCAAATATCCGACAAGTATTCTGAATGATGCTAACTGTGCAGCGATTGCAGAGAGCATGGTTCATAATGGCAGCGAGAATATGGTTTATCTGATGCTCAGTAATACAGTGGGAGGAGCAATTCTTTTTGAAAAAGGCAATCCATTGGCGGTCGGTAATAATAAGCTGGACAATGTGAATATGTATCTTGGTAATAACTGGAGGAGTGCAGAGTTTGGTCATATGGTGATCCACCCAGGCGGGAAAAAGTGTTATTGCGGAAAGCAGGGATGTTTGGATGCTTATTGTTCGGCCCTTCGTTTAGCCGATCTTACAGATGGCAAACTGGAAGCTTTCTTTGCACAGCTCGAGGATGGTAATGAAACATTTGCAAAGATATGGGATGAGTATCTTAACAATCTTGCCATTGCAGTAGACAATCTCCGGATGTGCTTTGACTGCGAAGTCATCCTCGGTGGTTATGTAGGAAACCTGATCGGACCATATATACCAAGGCTGCGACAGATGGTAGCAGAGAAAAATCTGTTCGGACATGATGGCAATTATGTGCATGCATGTGATTACAGATCCGAAGCATCGACGCTTGGAGCAGCTATTTATTTGATCGAAAATTACATTGAGACAATATAGACAAATGTTAAAGAAATAACATTATGAAACATGTACAAAATGTATATGAAAATTTAGGGAATATTACATATTGCACAAATAAATGGATAAGTACTATAATATCATTAACAAAGATTTATAAAGCGGTTTTACAAAAGCCCTTGGTAAAAGAGCAAAAATGTATGCCAGAACGGAAAGCGGCTAACAACCGGAAGGAGGACAATATGGGAATTATTGAAAGCATGAGACTGGATGGAAAAGCAATTTACGTAACAGGTGCTGCAAGCGGAATCGGAAAATGTGCAGCAATGGCATTTGCAGAGGCAGGAGCAGACGTAGCAGTCGTAGATATTAATCTCGAGGGTGCTAAGAAAGTTGCAGAAGAGATCGCTGAAGCAACCGGATCTAAGACAATCGCAATTGAATGTGATGTTACAAAAGAAGATCAGGTTGAAGCAATGGTTGCGAAAGTTGTTGAGACATACGGTAAACTGGATGCATGTTACAACAATGCAGGAATTGCTGTTAATGCACCGGCTGAGGAGATGACACTTGCTCAGTGGCAGAAAGTAATTGACATTAACCTGACAGGAGTTTTCCTTTGCGCAACAGCAGCTGGCCGTGTGATGTTAAAACAGGGATATGGATCTATCATTAATACAGCATCTATGTCAGGACACATTGTTAACGTTCCACAGCCACAGTGTGGATACAACGCATCAAAAGCAGGTGTAAGTCTTCTGACAAAATCACTTGCAGTAGAGTGGGCTAAGAAAGGTGTCAGAGTAAACTGCATCAGCCCAGGATATATCGGAACAGATCTGATCATGTCAAGAGATGACCTGAAACCACTGATCGGACAGTGGAATGCAATGGCTCCAATGGGAAGACTTGGAAAACCGGAAGAGTTACAGTCAATCCTTGTATACCTTGCAGGTGATACAAGCACATTTACAACAGGATCAGACATCATCGTAGACGGAGCATTCACTTGCTTCTAATTCACAAGATAGCTAATAGCAATACGGCTATACAAAAATATTATTTTACTTAAGGAGGACAATCTATGAGAAAGAAACTTGTGAGCATTTTACTGTGCGTAACTATGGTAGCAGCCATGGTAGTAGGATGTGGGGAAAAAGGAAGCAATTCCAAAAGCGATTCCAAAGACAAAAAGTACAAAGTAGGAATCACAATCCAGTCATTAAGCAATGCTTATTGGGCAGGAGTTATGGGAAAACTGGAAGACCAGTTGAAAGCAAAAGGATGGGATTACACACTGATCGATTGCGAAGATAACTCAGCTACACAGGTTAGCCAGATTGAGAACTTCATCACATCTGGATGCGACCTTATCATGGTACACCCATCAGATGCAAAAGCTGTAGAGAACATCTGTAAAGAAGCTCTTGATGCTGACATCAAAGTTATGTGCTGGGATGACCCGATGAAAAACACAACAGCTAACTGGGTACTCGACAACACAGAACTTGGTAAAGAGATCGGAAAAACAGCATCTGAATTTATCAATGAGAAATTCGATTCTAAGAACAAAGCAGAAGTTACAGTAATCGGCTATCCTTCAACAAAAGTTCTGAAAGAAAGAGCTGACGGAATCAAAGCTGGACTGAAAGAAAACTGCAAAGACAACTACAAGATCATCGCAGAAGTTGATGGACTTGAGGCTCCACAGGCTCAGTCAAACGTGGAATCTGTACTTTCTGCTCATCCAGACGCTAACGTATTCGTAGGTGTTGGAGCTGGAGCTATGATCGGATCTAACGAAGCACTTCTTCAGAAATATGGAAAAGGCAAGATTCCGGAGAACGTAGGAGTTATCACAACAGACGTTACAGAGCAGCAGTTAAATTCTCTTAAATCTGGTAAAGAAGCAGTTAGAGCTATCGTAGGTTTCGAGGGATCTAACGAAGATACAGCAAAGGCTTGTATGAAGATGTATGAGAGAATCTTAAGTGGTGAGAAATTCGAAGGAAAGAACCACGATGTTTACAGAACAGTTGCACCTATCACAACAGATAACATCGACGAAGTATTAAAGGGAATGTAATATTCTGAATTAAAAATTGAAACAAGTTGAATTTTACGGAGGCGGCGTTGCGCCGCCTCTACTAGTTAGAGAATCACGGGGGATGAACATGAGCGAAGAATATGTATTACAATTGCAGCATATAAGAAAAGAATACCCGGGTGTTGTAGCGTTGAAGGACGTTACATTGGAATTGAAGCCAGGGGAGATTCTGGCTCTGATTGGAGAAAATGGAGCTGGAAAATCAACATTGATCAAATGTTGCTCTGGTGCGGTTATTCCAACTTCTGGAAAGATTATCGTAAATGGCAAAGAATTTTCTAGTATGACACCTCAATTGGCATCGGAAAATGGTATTGCTATCATTTATCAGGAATTTAACAACGTAAAAGAATTATCAGCGGCAGAAAACTTATTCCTTGGAAGACCGATCCGAAAGGGAGTAGTTATCGATAGAAAAGCAATGGAGGAAGAAGCAGAAAAAGCATTTGAAGCACTCCATATTAAAATTGATCCTAAGTCACTGATGAAAGATTTGACTGTAGGTTATCAGCAGATGGTTGAGATTGCGAAAGCAGTTCAGCAGAATGCAAAAATATTGATTATGGATGAACCTTCGGCACCGTTAACAAGTGCAGAAGTTGAGAGTATGTTTGAAGTAGTAGAAAGACTTCGTAAAGAGGGCGTTTCTATTATCTACATATCTCATAGATTGGAAGAGATTTACCGTCTTTCAGATCGTATCCTTGTTATGCGTGACGGTGAATATGTAAAGACTTTGATCACAAAGGACAGTGAAGTTCAGGAACTGATCAAACTGATGGTTGGTCGTGAGTTGACACAGAGCTATCCGCCGAGAAAAGACTGTATCAAGAAAGATGAAGTTGTTCTGGAGTTACAGAATGTAACCGGTAACGGTGACAAAGATATCAGCTTGAAAGTTCGCAAAGGAGAGATCCTTGGACTTGGTGGTCTTGTAGGAGCCGGAAGAACAGAGCTTGCAGAGATGATCTTTGGAGCGGTAAGAAAGAAATCCGGAAAAATCATTTTCAATGGAAAAGAGATTGATCCGAAGAGCCCGAGAGAGGCGATCGATCTTGGAATCGCACTTGTACCGGAAGATAGAAAACGTCACGGTGCGATGCTTGGCATTTCTATTAAGAATAATATTAATATGCCAATTTACGAGAGAAATTCCACTCTCAGTGTGATCAACAGCAAACAGGAACAGGAGATTGCAGAGAAATATAGAGACAATATGGCAATCAAGACTCCTTCACTGAATCAGCTTGTGAAAAACTTAAGTGGTGGTAATCAGCAGAAAGTTATTCTTGGAAGATGGCTTGCAGCAGATTCAGAATTGGTTATCTTTGATGAGCCGACACGAGGAATCGACGTTGGAGCCAAATATGAAATCTATAAATTGATGAATGACCTTGTTGAAAATCAGGGCAAGACAATTTTGATGATTTCTTCAGAGATGGAAGAGTTGATGGGTATGTCTGACAGAATTTTAGTTCTCTCAGAAGGAAACCTGACGGGAGAGCTTTCAAAAGAAGAGTTCAGTCAGGAAGTTATTATGACATATGCGTCAGCAGCAAGCGAAAACAAAACGAAAGAGGCATAGGAAGGGGTTAGACAAATGAAAGAAAACAAAGTATCAAAAGTTTTAAAAGATCAGGCGATCTGGTTAGTATTCGTCGTTCTTGTAGTTGCATTCACAATTGCGAACCCAAGATTTATCACAATGAGTAACCTGTTAATTATGTTACGTCAGGTTGCTGTATGGGGAATCGCATCCGTTGGTATGATGTTCGTTATCTTACTTGGAGATATCGACCTTGGTACAGGATCTGTAATTACATTCGTAAATATTTTATGTGCAAAACTGATGGTTCAGTATGGTGTGAACATGTATGTTGCAGTATTGATCGCTTTAGCAGCATCAACATTGATCGGTCTTCTGAACGGTTTCATGGTAGCAACAATCGGAATCCCGGCATTGATCGCAACATTCGCAACACAGACAGCATTTTCCGGTATTGCACTTATTATGTGTAATGGACAGCCGATCAACGGATTCCCGGAGGCATTCTCTGTATTTGGTGCTGGATGGGTTGGACCGGTTCCGATTCCGGTAATCATTATGGTTATTTGCTTCCTCATTGGAGCATTCATTTTGAATAAGACATACTTCGGACGTTACTTCTACGCAGTTGGTGGTAACATCGAAGCTGCAAGACTTTCTGGTATTCGTACAGGAAGAGTTAAATATTTAGTATTTGCACTGTCAGGATTTTTCGCAGGACTTGCTGGTATCGTACTTCTTTCCCGTACAAACTCTGGTATGGGTAATGCCGGACTTGGATATGAGTTCAAAGTTATCACTTGTGTAGTTCTTGGTGGAGTATCTGTAGCAGGTGGATCTGGTAAAATGTCAGGTGTTGTAGCCGGTACATTTATTATCGGAGCTCTGAACAATGGTATGGTACTTATGAATATTAATACTTGGATTCAGGATATTGTCCTTGGTATCGTGCTTATCCTTGCAGTAGGTTTCGACTGCCTTCAGAAAAAGAGACAGGCTAATTAATATAGGCAATTAAGGTCAAGAAATCCCGATAAAAAATATTTTTTACCGGGGTTTCTTGCTATAATGTTCTGTGGATTATTAGCAACAAATGACAAGGGGAAAGAAAATTGAAGAAAAGCCAGTTAATATATCAGTTTATCAGAGAAAAAGAAGCGGTATCGAAACAGGATATCGTCATTGGATTAGGGCTTAGTCTTCCGACAATTACGCAGAACTTACAAAATTTAGTTGAACTTGGACTTATAGATACATCAAAAAAAATTTCCAATACGGGTGGCAGAAATGCAATCGCTTACTCATATATGGAGAATGCAAGATATGCGATCGGAGTATACCTTAACAGACACTACATCAATTGTGTAGCATTGGATCTTTCAGGAAATGTGATCAATCTTGTAAAGACGAGAGAAAATTTTGACTTAAATGATGATATTTACTTAAGAAAGATCGCAGAGACGGTAGAAGAGGTAAAGAAAAATACAAATTTTCCGGATGAGAAATTCTTAGGAGTTGGAATTGCAGTTCCGGGACTTATAAGCGACGACGGTGAAAGGGTCACCTACGGTTTGACTCTTAATTTTACAGGTGCTACGAGAGAGCAGGTTGCAAAATATATTCCTTATCCGAACCGGTTATTTCACGATTCGGCGGCAGCAGGATACGCAGAAGTATGGGTACGCAGGGATTTGAAAGATGCATTTTACTTAAGTCTCAGCAACAGTGTAGGAGGTTCGGTGATCATTGATAATAAGATCTTCGAAGGCGATTACAGAAAAAGCGGCGAGATCGGTCATATGACAGTCATACCGAAGGCAGGAGACCGTTGTTATTGTGGACAGCGAGGATGTTTTGATACAGTGTGCAGAGCGAATGGTCTGGCAGAGTACGCGAAGGGCAATTTAGATGCATTTTTTGAGTTGCTGGAAGCAGGTGACTTAGGTGCCAGACGTCATTGGAATAAATATCTGGAATATTTATCGATCGGAATCCACAACATCCGCATGCTTTATGATACGAAGATTGTAATTGGTGGATATGTGGGTGCATATATAGAAAAATATATGGATGATCTTTGCGCGAGAGTTGATGCAAGAGATGCCTTTAATGAGAGGTCCGATACGTATCTTATTCCGTGTAAATATAAGACAGAGCCGACCGGAGCAGGAGCTGCGATCCATCTGATCGATGATTTCTTTGAGACAATATAAAAAATAGAATATTCTTAGAGGTTGACTGCGTATTGGTGTTGTGAGACAATATCAATACAAGGTTAAAAAATAAACGAAAATTTTTTAAACGGAGGTAGCAGGATGAAAGCAGCAGTATATCATGGGAAACACAATTTAGTTGTAGAAGAAGTTCCAGTAAGAGAGCTGGAAGACAATGAGGTACTTGTTGAAGTTAAATATTGTGGAGTATGCGGAACAGATATCCACATTTTTAATGGTGATGGAGGATCGTTTGAAGTTACTCCACCATTGATCCCTGGACATGAGTTCTCTGGCGTTGTTAAAAAAATCGGAGCCAGCGTAAACAGAATTAAAGTCGGAGATCGCGTAAGCGGTGACCCGAACGATATGTGTGGAGAATGTTATTTCTGTAAAAATGCAATGCAGCATTTCTGTACGAACAATATCGGTGTTGGAACAACCGTAGACGGTGGATTTGCGGAATATGTTATCATGCACGAAAAACAATTATATACATTTTCAGAAGATTTGAGTTTCATCGAAGCTGCTATGGCTGAGCCGGTTTCCTGTTGTTTACACGGAATCGATCTTTGCCATATCAAGTCCGGAGATACCGTACTTGTAATGGGAGGCGGACCGATCGGAATGATTATGTTACAGCTTGCTAAGAATGAAGGTGCTACAAAGCTGATCCTCTCTGAGCCGGTTAAAGAAAAGAGAGAGCTTGCACTGAAGCTTGGAGCTACAAAGGTGATCGACCCGATGAACGAAGATGTGCAGGCAGTATTAGATGACTATGCGCCAAATGTAAATGTTGTAATCGAATGTGTCGGCAACATTCATACACAGGAAGACGCAGTGAAGTTCGCAGGAAAAGGTGGAACAGTTATGTTCTTCGGACTTGCATCACCGGATCAGAGCTTCCCGTTGAAACCAGACGATGTATTTAAAAAAGAGTTACATATTACATCTTCCTTTATCAATCCATATACATATGAGAGAGCTATTTCAGTACTCGAGTCAAAGAGCCTGAAATTGGAAGATCTGATCACAGATATCGTACCGCTTGATAATATCGCGGAAGTATTTACAAATCCGGAATATAGAAGAGCCGGAAAAGTTATGATCAAAATTGCCGACTAAGAGCTGTAGATAGAAATAAAACAAGGGGAAAAGACAAGAAAATGTCTGGTCCCCTTCTATTGAAGGAACAATGGTATTGTCAAATAATACCATTACAGGAGGAAGGATTATGAATTATTATCTTGGTGTGGATATAGGAACGTCCAGTGTAAAATCATTATTAATGGACAGCAAAGGGAAAACAGTCGGTACTTCCCAGATTGGATATGACATTATAAAAGAGCAATTGCAGTATGCAGAGCAGGATATGGAGAAGCTTTGGGAGGCATCCAGACAGACGGTTGCCGATCTTGTGAAAAGATATCCACAGGAGGCAGCTAAGATCCAGGGCATCAGTTACTCTGGGCAGATGCACGGACTTGTAATGGTTGATGCAGAAGGAAATCTCATCCGCAATGCGATCATCTGGGCAGATCAGAGATCAGAGAAAGAGATTGAGAAAATTTATGACATTACAGGAAAGGATGTCTACAGAGGAACCGTATTAAATTCATTGAGTACCGGTTTTTTGATTTCTTCTCTTATGTGGGTGAAAGAACATGAGCCTGAGAATTTTGAAAAGATTCATTCTGTATTATTCCCGAAAGACTATATTCGCTATAAGATGTGTGGAGAGATTGGAACGGATATGTCCGATGCATCCAGCGGAGCAATATTCGATACGAAAAAACGTGACTGGGCGTGGGAGCTGATAGAGAAACTTGAAATGCCAAAAGAGATTTTCCCGAAATGCCATGAGGCATATGAGGTGGCTGGAATGGTGAGCCGTGCATGCGCCGAAGAGACCGGATTAAAGGAAGGAATCAAGATTGCTTACGGTGGCGGCGATACACTGATGCAGGGAGTTGGAAATGGAATTATCCGTCCGGGTGTGCTGGCTGCCAACATCGGAACAGCCTGCCAGATTTCCGGTGGATTTAACAGTCCGGTATATGATGACAAATTCCGCACAAATACATTTTGTCATGTGAAGGAAGATCTGTGGATGCTCATGGGTGCGCATTTAAGCGGTGGAGTTGCATTAAAGTGGCTTATGAATAATATTCTCGAGATGGGTTCTTATGATGAGATGACAGCCCTTGCATCAAAGGCACCGGCAGGAAGTGAAGGTCTTGTATTTCTTCCATATTTGAGTGGAGAGCGAACACCGTACAATGATCCGAATGCAAAGGGCATTTATTTCGGAATGACATTGAAGCATGAGCGTGCACATATGATCCGCAGTACGATGGAAGGAATCGTATTCGGACTTCGCACCTCTATTGAAATCTTTAAAAATTTAGGAATCGAGTATCATAAGATCATAGCTTCCGGTGGTGGCGCAAGAGGAAGACTGTTCCTTGAGATGCAGGCAGATATTTTCGACTGCGATATTTATACGAACAAAGGAAATGAACAGGCATGCATCGGTGCAGCAATCACAGCTGCTATTGCAGCCGGAGAGTTTGAAAGCTATGAGGAAGCATGCGATAAGCTTGTGCAGATGAAAGATACCGTCGTTTCTCCAAACCGTGAGAATCAAAAATATTACGAAGAGCAGTTTGCAATCTTCCGCGAATTATATAGTCACAATGCTGACCTTTTTACAAAATAATAAAAGAGAAAATCAAGAAAGGGCCGATGGGCGATGAAAATATTTCAGAAAGGATTCAATTACTCTCAGGATGGAGATGGCAACCGGCTTGTGTATCACATGCAAGGATGCAATCTTTCCTGTCCATGGTGCGCCAATCCGGAAGGAATGCGTCCGGAAGGGACGATCCTATCCGATCCAGAGTGGCTGTTGGAGAGCATCTGTCCCCACGGTGCAATTTGTGGAACGAAAGTGGACCGAAGCATTTGCAAAGAGTGTGAGAAAAAGGAATGCATCAGCGAGCACAATACGAAAGGTATGTATTTTTCCTGTGAGGAGCGAAGTGTCGACGAGATTGTGGAAGAGGTATTAAATAATGAGATGATGTTCTATGACGGCGGTGGTGTTACATTTACCGGCGGCGAAGTGACGATGCAGTTTGAAGAGCTTTTTGAAGTGCTCAAAAAACTGAAAGCCAATCAGATCCATACGGCGATCGAGACAAACGGAACACATGTCAGAATGGAACAGTTATTTCCTTACATTGATCAGCTGATCATGGATTGCAAATTATGCGACCCGGAAAAGCATTTAAAATATACCGGTGGCTCTAATGCAATGATCATGGAAAATATACGGAAAGCGGCGAAGTCGCATCCGAATCTGCATGTGCGAGTGCCATTGATCGGTAGTGTGAACACGTCAGATAAAGACTTGGAAGATTTTATTCATTTTTTTAAAGAAATCGCAGGAGACAATGTTACATTTGAAGTGCTCACCTACCATGAATTCGGAAAGAAAAAGTGGGAAGAATGCGGATGGGAATATTCCATGACAAAAGAGGCATATGTAGATCCCAAAGTAGCGAAAGCATTCCGACAGAAGATTGCAGATGCCGGATTACATTATAAGAGAACATAAGAAGGAGCTTCCTGTATACTTTAAAGAGTAAAGGGAATTGACCAAAAAGAATACCTCA
>JAUNTC010000004.1 GCA_030538915.1 Lachnospiraceae bacterium
AATAACAACAATAACAACAATAATCCGTCCACGGGCGGTTCTGGAGTAAAACATGGAAACTATATTATTCCATCAGGTGGTCTAACGCCACAGAAGGGGCGTATACACTTCAATGGACACACAGAGACATATTATTCCCAACGTGTTCTTCCAGGCGGTGGATTGGGCATTCCAGGGCGTCACATCGCAAGCGATGGTACGATCAGAGATTCCAGCAATTATATTGTTGTTGCCAGTGATGATTATCCGAAGGGAACAGTAGTACAGACATCCCTTGGAGCCGGTAAGGTATATGACTCAGGCAGTGGAAAAGGAAATATAGATCTTTATACAGACTGGTAAAGATTCATAACAGATAAACAAAAATACGCCAAAGCTTTTAAGCGATGGTGTATTTTTGTATTTCAAAGGAGTGTATCGGTAAATAAGTTTACATGCCCAACATATTAGAAAGCAGTTTGTCGATGCTTACAAGTTTTACACTTAATATAAAGACTTCACAGGCTGTCTTTAATTCTCCCAAAGTAGGGTAAGATGGAGCAATACGGATATTGCTGTCCTGTGGATCTTTTCCGTAAGGGAAAGTAGCACCAGCATCTGTCATGATAAGACCTGCTTCTTTTGCTTTCTCAACGATTTTCTTTGCACATCCTTCCATTGCATCGAAGGAGATGAAATAACCGCCTCTAGGAGCCATCCAGCTGCCGATTCCAAGTCCTTCCAATTCACGTTCAAATGAAGAAAGGATCAGATCGAATTTTGGACGTAGGATTTCAGCATGGCGCTTCATATGTGTGACCATACCGTGGATGTCACCAAAATATCTAGCATGCCTTAACTGGTTTAATTTGTCATGTCCGATTGTCTGGATACGCATTTGTCTGCGGATGTCAGCAAGGTTCGCATCAGAAGCTGCGATTGCTGCGATACCAGATCCTGGGAAACTGATTTTGGAAGTAGAAGAGAACTTGTAAACCATATCCGGGTTACCTTCTTTTTTACATTCCATAAGGATCTCAATTAAGTAATCCTGTTTGTCATCATATAAATGGTGGATTCCATAAGCATTGTCCCAGAAAATACGGAAATCTTCTGCAGCCGGTTTTAATGATGCAAATCGATGTACCGTCACGTCTGAGTATGTGATTCCCTGCGGGTTGGAATATTTAGGTACACACCAGATTCCTTTTACTGCCGGATCATTATTTACATATTCTTCTACAAGATCCATATCCGGTCCGGTTGGAGTCATCGGGATATTGATCATTTCAATACCGAAGTATTCTGTAATTGCAAAATGTCTGTCATATCCAGGAACCGGGCAGAGGAATTTTACTTTATCAAGCTTGTTCCAAGGAGTACTTCCCATTACGCCATGTGTCATAGAGCGTGCAATCGTGTCAAACATAATATTCAGGCTGGAATTTCCAAAAATAACGATGTTATCCTTTGGTACTTCCATCATATCAGCGAGAAGCTGTTTTGCTTCTTTAATTCCATCTAAAACACCGTAGTTACGGCAATCCACACCTTCTTCACAGACGAGATCAGAATCGCTTTTTAATACGTCCATCATCTCCATTGAAAGATTTAACTGTTCAGTAGAAGGTTTTCCTCTGGACATGTCAAGGTTTAATCCTTTAGCTTTGATCGCTTCGAACTCGGCTTCAAGGTCTGATTTTATATCTAATAATTCTTCTTTTGATAATTCTTCATATGGTATCATTGTCATGCCCTCCGTTTTTGTATTTGTAGACCTTTACTATTCTATCATAATTTGATGCTACGTCAATCTATTCTTGCAAAAAAATAAAAAATATATTGATTTTCGGCAGAAATACACGAAAAACTGAAACATTTCGTACTATATTATGCAAAATGCACTTTCGTAAACAAAAAACAGCTGTCAGATTAATTCTGACAGCTGCGGAATGCAAGGGAATATTAAAGAAGCTTCTCTTCACGTTGAGAGAGAATATGGTCTAATATACGAAATGCGACGTCTTCTTTGCTCATAAGAGGCAGTTCTTTTACATCATCTTTTGTAAGGATCGTGACAATATTTGTATCGGTTTCAAAACCGGCCCCTTTTTCTTTTAAATTATTTGCAATGATCATATCCAGATTTTTTTTCTCTAATTTCTTCTTAGAATTTTCAATCATATTTTGCGTTTCCATAGAAAAACCACAGAGGAATTGTCCTTCTTTCTTATGTTCACCTAAATATTTTAAAATATCATCTGTGCGTTCCAAAGGGATGCTTAGATTGTCATCAGTTTTTTTGGTTTTCTCAGTTGATACTGTAGAAGGACGGTAATCGGCTACTGCCGCTGCTTTAATGATGATGTCCATATCGTCGCTTCTTGTTGTGACTGCTTCGTACATATCACGTGCAGAGGTGATTGGTACAGTATTGACAAATAAAGGTGGTGTAAGATTCGTTTTTCCGCTTACTAATGTAACGTCTGCCCCACGGAGCATGCAGGCTCTGGCAAGGTTGTATCCCATTTTCCCGGAGGAATGGTTTGTGATAAAGCGGACTGGATCGATCGCTTCCTGGGTAGGTCCGGCCGTGATCAGAACCTTCATACCATCCATGTCCTTTTCGCAGGCACAGCTTCTATATATATGCTGGAGCAGAACTTCTGGCTCTGGCATCTTCCCGGCACCTACGTCACCGCAGGCAAGACGTCCACAGGAAGGAGTGATAACTTCCATTCCATAGGCCTTCAATGTTTTGATATTATCCTGTGTGATCGGATTTTCATACATAGCTGTATTCATAGCCGGCGCGATAAGCTTCGGCGCTTTACTTGCAAGTATCGTTGTTGTCAGCATATCATCTGCAAGACCGTGCGCAAGCTTTGCAATGACATTGGCAGTTGCAGGTGCAACCATGATCACATCTGCCATCTGCGCAAGAGAAATGTGTTCCACTTTAAATTCAAAATTGCGGTCAAATGTATCGATGATGCATTTATGTCCGGTCAGTGTTTCAAAAGTAGTTGGTGTAATGAAATTGGTTGCATTCTGTGTCATGATCACATGTACATTCGCACCGGATTTCACAAGGCTGCTTGCAAGGGTAGCAGTTTTATACGCTGCAATACCGCCAGTCACACCGAGTAGGATTGTTTTATTTTTTAAGTTCATAATAAACCTCTCTTGTATATTGTATTCTACAGCTTACTATATCGTTTTTTTGGAAATCATGCAAGTAGAAGGCAGAGCAAAAGTTCTTGTTTTCTATAGAAGGTGATGATAGAATAGGTGAGTAATTGTATTGTATCCTGGCAGACAGGAATGATAACATGGAGGACAAAATAATGAAGACAAAAAAACATGACACAAAGTGGATGGTAAGTGTTGCACTTATGGCTGCAATCATAATTGTTCTGGCCAATACGCCGCTCGGTATGATACAACTGCCAATTATTAAGGCGACAACGGTACACATCCCGGTAATTATCGGAGCAATCTTACTTGGACCGGCAGCCGGAGCAATTCTTGGCTGTGTATTCGGTATTTGTTCATTGATCAGTAATACGATGGCACCAACATTGCTTTCCTTTGCATTTTCGCCGTTTATGAGTACGACAGGGCTTATCGGTGCTGCAAAAGCAATCTGGATTTCAGTCGGATGCAGAGTTCTGATCGGAGTAGCTGCAGGATGGCTTTGGGTGTTATTTAAGAAGATAAATGTAAATGAAGTGATCGCACTTCCAATCGTAGGATTTGCAGGTTCTATGGTGAACACGGTCTGCGTTATGGGAAGTATTTATTTATTATTTGCAAAACAGTATGCCGAAGCAAAGGATGTAGCGGTAAGTGCTGTCTGGGGGCTTGTAATGGGTACAGTAACTGCTTCGGGAATTCCGGAAGCGATCGCAGCTGCAGTACTCGTACTTGCAATTGGAAAGGTTTTGCTTAGTGTATTCAAAAGAATGGATATAGGAAAAAATTAATGAGTGATTTTGTAGGGAAAGAAGAAAAGAAAACTGCATATTTTCATCTGCCTGGAGCATTTGAATTTTATGGACTGTACTGTATTATTTTCAAACTGTATCGTGAGCACAGAGAGTATTTTCATGACTGGTGTAAGATTGGTTCTATTTATGGAGCCCCGTCGGATTGTATATGGGGTGGCGGCCGTACCGGATTTGGAGAAGCTGAGCCACAGGATGTATTAGATCTTTGTGAGGAGTATGATATATCACTACGCTTTACTTTCAGCAACTCCTTACTGGAAGAGGAGCATCTGAAGGACAAGAAGTGTAACAGCCTCTGTCGACTTTTTGAAGCAGATGGGAAAAATGGAGTGATCATTCATTCAGATCTTTTGCTGGGTTATTTGCAAAACAAATACCCGGGATATTATTTCGTTTCTTCTACTACAAAAGTGTTGACTAAATTTAAAGAGCTTTATAGTGAGCTGGAACGACCGGAATTTCAGTATGTTGTGCCGGATTTTCGATTAAACAAGAAGTTTGCGCAGCTTGATAAGCTGACACAGGTACAAAAAGACAAAGTGGAATTTTTATGCAATGAATGCTGTTCATTTTATTGTAAAGATAGAAAACACTGTTATGAGACGGTCAGCCGCAAAAATTTAGGACTTCATTGCCCGGAACACAAGTGCAGTGCACCGGGCAACGAAGATGGATATCGCTTTTCAAAGGCGATGGAAAATCCGGGATTTATCAGTGTGGATGATATTCAGAAGGTTTATATGCCGATGGGATTTGCAAATTTTAAGATTGAAGGTAGAGGACTGGGAAGTGCACTGATCTTGGAATTTTTGCTATATTATATGATAAAGCCAGCGTATCAGATTCATGTAAGAGAAGCGGTCTATTTAGATAGTATGTTAGACTTGTTTTAAAAAACATTAAAAAAATTTCAAAAAGTATTGACATATCAGATAAGACTATGGTATAAATATATGGTGTCAGTCAGACACAGACAATCATATAGGGGATTGGTCAAGTGGTATGATAGGGGTCTCCAAAACCTTTGGCGGGAGTTCGATTCTCTCATCCCCTGCTTGAAAAAAAGAAAAGCTTTGTACAACAAAGCTTTTCTTTTTTTGCTATATAATCCAGCATTCAGCATCGTTAACGTTTGCATATTGTTCAAACGCGACTTTCCCTTCTTCTAACAGTTTTATAAGATTTATTTCCTTGTCAAAACAATATACAACAACAAGAATATCTGTTGCATCGGCTGTCACCATTGCACGGGTCGAATCGGACATGGAAGAACCGAAAATACCGTCATCGTCTGCCAGAATGAGCATATTTTCCATATCTAAAAAATCTTTTCCAATTCCGGTATATCCTTCGCCTTTCGTAGCTTTCCGAAAGATGATAGGTCCATTGATCTTTTTTAGATCATAGGAGCCGACGGACAATCCACTTACTACAGAAATTAAATTGTTTACATCGACAACCGAATTAATATGATAGAGTTCATCGCCGCGTCGAATTCTGCGAAGCAGAGCTTCTGACGAAACACGATAACGACCGGGATTTCGACCGAAAGCTTTGTAAACAGCGCGACTTCCGCATATACCTGGAATTTCGTTCCATTCTTTGCCATCAATAGAAGATCGAATTCTTGGGAGAACATCTTTATTCATATAATCCCAAAAGTCATCGTTTGAATCTTTTACAATGGTATGAAAACGCATCAGCCCCAGGCGGATGTCTGGGCAGGTCTCGTAAAGTTGAGGATCAATTTTGACGTCATAATTCATAGCATATTCCTCCAAATTTTATAAATCTAATATCATATAGTTATAAGTAAATAATACACGTTTATCCAGGAAAAATCATCAGGAAATTTTCAGATTGGTACTTGAAATAATTGACAATCGAGATATTATTTTGATATCATTGCTCTTGATGCATTACAATTAACGAGGTGCTCGATTTGAATTAATCGTGATGCAGAACAACAAAATAGTAGAGGAGAAGGAAAGTATGTGGTTTTGGCTTTCATTAATCGCACTTCTTTGTTGGAGTGGATCGGATCTTTTCTCGAAGATTGGATGTCGTGACAGCAGAGAAAATTATAATCATCTGAAGATGGTTATCGCTGTCGGTGTAGTTATGGGATTGCACGCAGCAGTTGAAGTTTTTGTGCAGGGAGTAGAGATTAACTTCAACGTTATTTGGACATATATGCCGGTATCTTTATTGTATATCGGTTCAATGACACTTGGATATCTTGGATTACAGTATATTGAGCTGTCAATTTCTTCGCCAATCTGTAATGCTTCCGGAGCATTGGTTGCAGTTACAACTCTGGTCACAGGTCAGTTTGATACAGAGCATAAGGCGATTCTTATTGCTGTTATTTTAGTATGTGTCGGTGTTATTGGTCTTGGTGTTGTAGAATCAAGAGAAGACGAAGAGCTTCGTAAGAAACGTCAGGAAGCAGGAAATTATCAGTATGCAAAGAGCTGGCTTGCGCTGGCATTACCGCTTGCATACTGTCTCTTAGATGCAGCAGGAACATATGCAGATAACCGTGTGTTAGAGACATTGGATGAGGCAAGCGCCAACGTAGCTTATGAGCTTACATTCCTGGCGGCAGCAGTAGTTTGTTTTATCTATGTTATCGTTGTTAAGAAAGATCATTTTACCTTCAAGCTTGAAGTGCCGAAGTACACAGGCGCGATCTGTGAGACAGCCGGACAGTTTGCTTATATTTTCGCGATTGCGGACAGCAAGCATCTGGCAATGAGTGCTCCGATGATTTCATCTTACTGTGTAGTATCCGTTTTATGGAGCCGTATCTTTTTAAAAGAAAAGCTTTCATGGAAGCATTATCTGATGATCTTCTTTGTAGCAATCGGTATCGTGATCATGGGTGTATATGACGTATAATAAAAGCAGATTTTGATAGAGCTTGAATCTATCGAAATCTGCTTTTTTGATGCTGTAAATATTATTCAGTTACATTTGCAAACTGACTTTGATATAACGTTTTATAAAATCCGTCGTTTTCAATGAGAGAAGTATGTGTGCCCTGCTCAATGATCTTTCCCTCTTTCATAACGAGAATAAGATCTGCATTCTGGATCGTTGAGAGACGGTGAGCTACGATAAAGCTTGTGCGTCCCTGCATCAGTCGATCAAACGCTTCCTGGATCTTAAGCTCGGTACGTGTGTCAATGCTTGAAGTCGCCTCATCTAAAATAAGCATCGGTGGCAGGGCGAGCATGACGCGGGTGATACATAAGAGCTGTCTTTGTCCCTGGCTTAAGCTGTCTTCGTGGAGCATTGTATCCAGTCCATCCGGAAGACGGCGAATGAAGGATAGGCTGTGTGAGCGCTTAGCTGCTTCTATAATTTCGTCCTCCGATGCATCTGGTTTTCCAATACAGATGTTTTCGCGAACCGTTCCGGCTTTGATCCACGTATCCTGAAGCACCATGCCGAATCCGTGGCGAAGGGAATGACGTGTGACTTTGGAAATGTCGGTGTCATCAATGGAGATGGCTCCATTTTGTACGTCGTAGAAACGCATCAGCAAATTGATCAGTGTCGTTTTTCCACAACCGGTCGGACCTACAATAGCAACGCGCATACCAGGCTTGACCGAGAGGTTAAAGTCACGGATCAGTTCTTTCGAAGGATCGTAGCTGAAGGCTACATCGTGAATTTCAACTTTTCCGGTTATGTCTGTTAATTCTTTTTCCGGTTCTTTTGATTCAGTTTCGGCCTCTAAAATTTCAAAAATACGGGAGGCACATGCAAGTGCATTCTGCAATTCTGTAACGACAGAACTGATATCGTTGAATGGCTTCATATATTGGTTTGCATAGGCAAGCATTACAGAGAGTCCACCAATCGTCAACATATTATAAGGAACGAGAATAGCTCCTAAAAGAGCAACTCCGGCATAAATGATATTATTAACGAAACGGGTTGACGGATTTGTAAGACTGCTGTAGAAGACTGCCTTCTGGCTGTATTCCTTCAAGTCCTCATTAATTTGTGCAAAACGCTCAGAGGCTGTGGATTCGTATCCAAACGCATGGACGATTCGTTGGTTTCCAATCATTTCTTCGATGAGAGCCGTCTGTTTTCCACGTGTGTCGCTCTGCTTGTGGAACATTTCATAAGAATGTGAGGAAACAAATTTCGCAACAAAGAAACTAAGCGGTGTCAACACAACGACGAGCAGTGTGATCCATATATTTTTCGATAACATGAAAGCAAGCGTTACAATAATTGTTACAATACCAGAAAAGAGCTGTGTAAATCCAAGCAGTAATCCGTCAGATAAAATATCTGTATCTGCGATCACGCGGCTTACGATATCGCCGGTGCTGTGCGCATCAAGGTAAGAAAGTGGTAGATGCGAAATCTTTTGGATCGCTTTAGAACGAATATCTTTTACAGTATGATAAGTCATACGGTTATTGATCATATTCATGATCCATGTAAGGATGGAAGAGAGCACGATCAATGTTGTCACACGTCCGAGGAAATAAAGCATTTTGTGGAAATGAACCTGGTGTGCGGCAACAACCTGATCGATGGCATTCCCAAAAAGGATTGGGACATATAGCTGGATCACAACCGTTGTACATGCAAGAAGTATGGATAAGATTAAGAGAAAACGGTATCGTCCAATGAAGCGCAGCACTTTGAAAAGTGTTGTCATATTTTTACTTTTTTTATTGTCTGTCATACAGCTGCCGCCTCCTTTTTATTCTGCTTTTGTTCTTCCGGAAATTGTGAATAATAGATTTCCTGATATGTGTTGCAATGATTTAACAGTTCGTCATGTGTTCCAATACCTGCAAGTTTTCCATCATCCAGGACAAGAATCAAATCTGCCTGTCGGATACTTGCAGAACGCTGGGAGACGAGGAAGGTAGTCGTATCTTTGCAGTAGGTGTGCAGTGCTTTTCGAAGCGCGGCATCTGTTGCAAAATCGAGAGCACTTGCACTGTCATCAAGGATTAATATTTCCGGACATTTTACAAGTGCACGGGCGATTGTAAGACGCTGCTTCTGACCGCCGGAAAGATTACGCCCACTTTGAGCAATCTTAAAATCAAGCTGTCTTTTTTTTGCCTTTACAACATCGGTTGCCTGGGCAACGTCAAGAGCTTCCCAAAGTTCTTTATCTGTTGCGGTATCTTTTCCCCAGCGGAGATTGTCGCGGATCGTTCCATTAAAGAGTACGGCGCTCTGTGGTACGATACCAAGTTTTGCACAGAGATCCTTGCGGCTGTAATCCTTGATGGACTTTCCATCGAGCTGGATCGTTCCCTTTGTCGTATCGTAGAAGCGGGAAATCAGATTTACGAGTGTTGATTTTCCACTTCCTGTACTTCCGATAATACCGACCGTCTGTCCTTTTTTTACAGAAAATGTAATATCACTCAAGCTTTCTTCACCGGCTCCTTTATAAGCAAAGGAAACGTGGTCGAAGGAGACCGCTGTATCTGTCTGTTTGAAATCTTTTACTGTTTCTTCCGGATAAGACATAGAGGAAGAAATGTGGAAAATCCCGGCAACGCGGTCTGCGCAGGCAACCGATTTGTTAAGTGTAATAATAAGAGAAGCAAGCTTGATCAATTCGACAACGATCTGTGCCATATAGTTATAGAGGGCAACTACTTCTCCCTGTTTTAAGTTTCCAACATTTACTTCGATTCCGGCTTTATAGATTAAGATGACAGTTGCCATATTAATAAGAAGATAAGTCAGCGGATTCAAAAGTGCGGAAATACGTCCGACAAATTCATTTAACTTTGTTAGTGCATGGTTGGCCTGATCAAAGTTATTTAAAGAAGCTTCTTCCTGACAAAATGCACGGATTACACGAACACCGGTTAGATTTTCACGAGTAAGACCAGTCAGATGATCTAATTTGCTTTGTACTTTTTTTAAAAGTGGGATACTGATCAGCATGATTGAAAAGACAACGACAAATAAAACCGGGATAGCAACAACAAATATGAAAGCGCAGCGCACATTGATCATAAATGCCATGACCATTGCGCCGATGACAATAAACGGGCTTCGAAGCAAAAGACGAAGTCCGAGATTTAATCCGTTCTGTACTTGATTGACATCGTCTGTAATCCTTGTGATGAGTGTGTCTGTTCCTAAAGTGTCAAGCTCTGTAAAAGAAAGAGTTCCAATATGATCAAACAGAGCCTGTCTGACTTTTGTAGCAAATCCAACACTTGCTCTTGCAGCGTAAAACTGTGCAGTAAAGCTGCAGGTCAGTCCAATCGCTGCCATAAGAAGCAGAATCAGAAACTGCTGTAAAATAAAAATACGGTCATTGTTTGCAATACCGATATCGATGATACGCGCTACAATGAGTGGCACGATCAGATCGAAAATAACTTCCAGAAGTTTAAAGAAGGGAGCTAAAAAGCTCTCTTTCTTATAACCGGAAAGATAAACACCAAGTGTTCGCATAACATTCCTCCTGATAAACATTATAAAAATAGATTATATAAACTGAGCAAACAAAGATGCGCCCACGACTGTGATCAGCCCTGACACAGCAATGGACAGGCTGCTCATTGCGCCTTCAATCTCACCCATTTCCATTGCTCTTACAGTTCCTATAGCATGCGATGCACTTCCTATCGCAATACCACGGGCTATCGGCTCTTTGATACGACAGTGATGACAGATGAAAGGAGCGAGAATATTTCCTAAAATACCTGTCAGAATAATGACTGCAACAGTAAGCGTTACATATCCACCCAGTTCTTCGGAAACGCCGATACCGATTGCTGTAGTGATCGATTTTGGGAGAAATGTAATATATTCTTTATGTGAGAGATTAAAGAAAATTGCCATTGCAAGAATAGAGCCAAGTGATGCCAATACGCCAGATAAGATTCCGGTTATTACAGCAATCAGATTTTTCTTTAAAAGTTCAAACTGCTCATACAGGGGGATAGCCAGACAGACCGTCGCCGGAGTGAGCAGATAGCTCAAATATTTTGCACCACTGTAGTATACTTTGTAATCAATTTTTGCTATTGTAAGCAGAGCAATAATAGATGCGACAGAAATGAGCAGTGGATTTAAGATTGCCAACTTGAATTTGTCCTGCAGGGCATATCCTAAGCCATATGCAATCAGGCTTATCGTTACACCGAAGAAGACAGAGTTTTCAAAAAAATTCATGAGTCTTTCCTTTCTGTAAAATGAATGAATGCCTGTGTTGTGTGACCTGCAACGATCATTACGAAGATTGTTGAAAGTACCGTTATAATAAGGTACGGAAGAAGCTTCGGTGCGATCGATTTCCATGATGTAATTAGTCCTACGGCAGCAGGGATGAACATCAGTGGCATAATTTCAATGAGAAACATGCCGGCATCTTTTACCGAAGAAATGTCTACGAGTTTAAAGTGCAGACAAAGAAGCATTAAGACCAATCCATAAATGCTTGCAGGAACCGGGAGCGGGATCAGATAATTTAAGAGCTCTCCAAGAAAAGAGATGGCAAGAATAATGCCAAATTGTTTGATATATTTCATGTTGTTATGACTCCTCTTTTTGATTTTTTTTCTGCTGGTTTTGCGATTGTGCAATAAGATCAGCTAAAGTGATGCCAAAAAAGTAATCGTGTACCATGGTATTAAATTTCTGCCACATAGGCAATGTAATGCACTGTGCAGCTCGTTCACACGTTTCAGCTCCCGGTGCCAGGCAGGCAACGGAAGATAAATTTCCTTCCGAGAGCATCAGAATCTCGCCGATTGTGTAATCTTCTGGTGCGCGGGTTAACTGATAGCCGCCGCCCTTGCCGCGGAGTCCTTTTAATAGTTTTTCTTTTACAAGTACTTTTAAAACAATTTCCAGATATTTATCCGAAAGTCCCTGCCGTGCTGCAATATCTTTAAGTGGTATATAACGATTCGGCTCTTGCATGGCAAGATCAAGCATAACACGGATGGAATATCTGCCTTTTGTTGATATCATATTTTATTACCTCCTCTAGTCACTAATTACCTATTATACCGAAGGGTAATAGGCGTTTCAAGGTGCGATGGGGAAAAAGTTGACAAAAATATAGAAAAGACAGTATGATTACTCCAAATATTTTGCAAAGAAAGGAAGGGGCGCGTATGACACTTGTACAGCTTAGATATGTCGTTACAGTGGCACAGGCAGGAACATTGACGGAGGCCGCAAAAGAGTTATTTATCTCGCAGCCAAGCCTTACAAAATCAATCAAAGAGCTGGAAAAAGAAATGCAGATAGAAATTTTTGAGCGGACAAATAAAGGAATTGTCGTGTCCAAAGAGGGAGAAGAATTTCTTGCATATGCAAGACAGGTGTTAGAACAGGCAGATCTTTTAGAAGAAAAGTACACGAATAAAAGTGCAAGAAAACAGGAATTATCCGTGTCAACGCAACATTATTCTTTCGCTGTAAATGCATTTGTTGACCTGATCAAAGAATATGGAAAAGAAAAGTATGATTTTTCGCTGCGTGAGACACAGACCTTTGAGATTATTGAGGATGTGGCTAGTTTAAAAAGCGAGAATGGAATTTTATATAAAAACTGCTTCAATGCATCGGTAATCGACAAATTGTTAAAGTCCAATGATCTTGTATTTGAAAGATTATTTGTTGCCAAACCACACATCTTTATAAGCTCAAAAAGTCCACTTGCCGGAAAGAAGAGTGTGACGATGGAAGAGCTGAAGCCGTATCCATATTTGTCGTTCGAACAGGGAGAACACAATGCATTTTATTTTTCGGAGGAGATTTTCAGTATGGTAGAACGACCGAAAAATATCCGTGTAAGAGACAGAGCAACATTGTTTAACCTGTTGATCGGATTGAATGGATATACAGTGTGCAGCGGTGTCATCGATGAAGATCTGAATGGATCGGATATTATTGCAGTACCATTAGATGAAGAGGGCGAGATGGAAATCGGTATTCTGACACATAAAAAATCCCATCTGAGCCGTCTTGGCAAGGCATATCTGGAAGCGTTGCGAAAATATGCGGATAGCGAATAGAAAATCCAAATAGAAAAATCTTCTTTACCTGACTATAGAAAATGATGTAGAATGAGATTTATGAATATCAGTCATTTACGCGTATTCAAAAAAGTCAGAGAGGAAAAAATCATGAACGTGGAAAAAACGAAAGAAACATGTTGTGCAGAAAACATTTATCGACTGAACGGAAAAGTTCCTTTGGAAAAGGCAATTCCTTTTGGTCTGCAGCACGTACTGGCAATGTTTGTATCAAACCTTGCGCCGGTACTGATCGTGTGCAGTGCGGCATTTGTGCGCGGCACGCAGAATCATCTGACGGCAGCAGAGATCACACAGCTTCTGCAGTGTGCGATGTTTGTAGCCGGAATAGGAACCTGTATACAGCTGTATCCAATATGGAAGATCGGTGCAAAGCTTCCAATTGTAATGGGAGTCAGCTTTACATTCCTTGGAAGTCTCCTGATGATCGTAACGAATCCATCCCTTGGATATGAAGGAATGGTCGGTGCAGTCATTGCCGGAGGTATCTTCGAAGGAATTGTCGGACTCAGTGCAAGATATTGGAAACGCTTTCTTACACCGGTCGTATCAGCCTGTGTAGTCATTGCCATTGGATTATCCTTATTGTCTGTAGGAATGGATTCCTGGGGTGGAGGAAATGGAGTAGAAGATTTTGGCGCCTGGTATCATCTGGTAGTTGGATTTTTCACATTACTTGTATGTCTGGTATCACGATATCTTTTAAAAGGCGTCTATAAAAATTTGAATATTCTAGTAGGTCTGCTGTGCGGCTATCTTCTTTCTATTGTATTTACCGTGGCGAATATCGCACCGATGGTAGATTTCTCCGGAATCAGCAAGACGATAGGACAGGTTGGATTTGTAAGTATTCCGAGGCTTGTATTTTTTACAAGTCATAAACCGGTATTTGATATCGGCGCATTTTTCACGATCGCCATTGTGTTTTTAGTGTCGGCAGCAGAGACAACCGGAGCGACGACAGCGGTTTGCACAGGTGCCCTGGATAGAGATATTGAAATCGATGAGCTGCAAGGCTCTCTTGGAGCAGATGGATTTTCCAGTGCGATCTCCGGATGCTTCGGATGCCTTCCGCTTACCTCATTCAGTCAGAATGTAGGATTAGTTACAATGACACGCGTCATTAACCGATTTACAATATTAATGGGAGCACTGATTTTGATCCTTGCATCTTTATTCCCACCACTTGGAGCATTCTTCCAGTCTCTGCCACAGTCCGTATTGGGTGGATGTACAGTTATGATGTTTGGTTCAATTATGTACGAAGGAATCAAGATGTTAAAATCTTGCGTATTTGATGATCGTACAATGATCATTGTATCTTTGTCATTTTGTATCGGTGTGGGACTTACACAGACATCCGGCAACTTTTTTGCTTCCTTCCCACAGGCAGTAGGCGATATTTTCAATGGAAATGCAGTTGCAGGCGTATTTGTAGTCTCCTTGCTGCTGAGCCTTCTCTTGCCAAAGGAAAAGCAGGAAGATAACAATTAACGAAGCAGTTTTTTTCGCGTGATAAAGTAGGCGGTTGATACCATTGCTCCGGTCAGTACCCAGGAAATTGGATAGATCGAGATCAGTAAAGTGTAGCTGTGCCATACGCGGATTGCTGTAGAAATCCAGATGAGTCGAAGAACACAGGAACCAAAAACGGTGAGAATAGCAGGGGTCATAGAGTGCCCCATTCCACGGAGCGCACCGCCGCTGATCTCATAAGTACTTGTTAAAAACTCAAACGTAGTAATAATAACGAGTCGAATCATCGCATACTTTGTAACGACCGGATCGGTTGTATATAATTGAATAAAGAAATCTCGTCCCAGAACGATGATCATACTAAGGCTTCCGCAGAAGAGTATGCTTGCAAGCATAGCTTCGCGGAAGACTTTTTTACATCTGTCATACAATTTTGCACCATAGTTCTGGCTTGTAAACGTTACCGTTGTCTGGGCAAAACCATTGACGATGAAATAAGTAATATATTCAAAATTCAAGGCAGCAGCGGATCCTGCGATAGCGTCGGAACCAAAGCTATTGATGGAGGACTGGATACAGACATTGGCAAGAGAAAAGACCATGCCCTGAAGTCCTGCCGGGATACCGATACGTAAAATACGGCCAAGTTCGAAAGTGTTGATCGTAAGCTTTTTAAATGAAACCCTGATTGGCTCTTCTTCGTGTAATAAAAATAATACAACTAAAGTGGCACTTACGGCGTTTGCCCCAACCGTAGCAATACCGGCGCCGGCAACATCCAAGTGAAATCCGGCTACTAAGAGGAAATTAAGAATTACATTTACAATACCCGAAAATATGAGCGCCAGAAGCGGACGTCTTGTATCGCCGATGCTTCGAAGAATCGATGCACCAAAGTCATAGAGCATCATAAATGGCATTCCAAGAAAATAAATACGAAGGTATACAGTTGCCAGTTCGATTACATTTTCCGGTGCGCCCATGAGAAGCAGGATTGGATGAGCGACAATCTGTCCAAGAACAAGAAGGAGTGCACCACTGAGTAATGCCATAGTGACAGCAGTATGTACAACCTCCGGAATTTTTTTGTCATTCCCTTCTCCGATATAGTTAGCGATAATGACATTTGCGCCCAGTGAAATACCGGAAAATAATGTAACTAAAAGACTGATGACCGCTCCGTTGCTTCCAACAGCCGCCAAAGCTTCGCTTCCGGCAAAGCGGCCGACAACAGCAACTCCTACAGAGTTGAAAAGCTGTTGCAATATACTACAGGCGGCAAGCGGCAAAGCCATAGCCAGCATGTTTTTAAAGAGACCACCGTGGAGCATATCCATTTGTCTTGATACTTTTTTTGTTTCTTTTCCCATAAATAAACTTTCTCCCATTCGTTTATAATAAGTTTTGTAAGCTTTTAACACGCATATTTGTACTTGAGTCTATTCTTATATACAGTATAGATTTCTAAAAAAAGAAATACAAGCCTAATTGAAAAAATTGCGCAATCCGATTATAATTCATAGTATATGTTTACAATGAATCCGAACAGGAAGAAAGGTACGAAGTATGATTGAGGCAGTAATATTTGATATGGACGGGGTACTGATCGATACCGAGCCATTGCATTACAGATGCTGGAAGGAAATTTTAAAAGAGCGATATGAAGTGGATCTTGATTATGAGGTATATATGCCTTGTATCGGATCGACAAGAGGATTTTTAAGAGATCTGATCAGAGAGAATTATGGAATCGATTTTGACAATCTCGATGAGATGAATGCGATCATGAAAGAAAAGAAAGCGCAGATTATTAAGGAAGAAGGCTTCCCACAGATGCCGGGAGTGAAGGAAGCTTTAAAACAATTGCGTGAGCGGGGACTAAAACTTGCAGTTGCATCCTCTTCACCGGAAAATGAAATTAGAGAAGCAATGACGAAGCTGGATCTCATACAATATTTTGACAGTCTTACAAGTGGAGATCAAGTAGAACACCCGAAGCCTGCACCGGACACGTTCCTGCTTGCGGCGAAACGTCTGGGGATGGAGGCGGATAAGTGCCTTGTTATCGAAGATTCTACGAACGGAGGAAAAGCGGCTAAAGCGGCCCGGATGAAATGTGTATGGCTTCACAATCCGCATTCCGGGCAGCAGGAGATTGAAAATGCAATTCTTACGGTCCCTTCGTGGAACGAGCAGTCGATTCATAAAATATTAGAGCTTATTTAGAAAACACTCACGCTTTACATGAGCAATACGAAAAGAGCGAGGAGAAGGTTATATGAACAGAACGAAGCTTGCAATTGTCGATACATTCTGGCAGTTGTTAGAAGAAAAACCATACAATAAAATTACAGTGCAGGACATCGTAGATCAATGCCAGGTGAACCGGAATACATTTTACTATCATTTTCAGGATATTCCATCGCTTGCAGAGTGGTCGGTTGAAAAATGGACGGACGAAGTCATTGGCGATAAGAAGGATTTTGATTCTCCAGCGAGCTGTATTGTATACATGGCAGAAGAATGCGTGAAGAGAAAGAAGGCTCTGCTGCATCTTTATCGTTCTGCAAAAAAAGAATTATTCATAGAGTACATCAGTAAGATGGGGTATCACATCATTACATTCTATATGAAGAATCGAACAGATAATTTTATATTGTCGGAAGAGAAAGCGAAGATTTTGGTACGATATTATAAATGTACGTTTATAGGAATTATTTTGGATTGGCTGGAAGAGGATGCAACGTATGATCTTGTTTCATTTTGTCAGCAGTTTTGTGAACTGTTTTCGGGAACCGGTGAGAAAGCACTTCTCAAGTGTGAAGTTCCTTAGAAAGAAAAAACAAAATACGGTTGAACGAAATGCTACCTAAAGAAAAGGGTAGCATTTTTTATTTTCTAAAATAGAGATGGGGCACGAATAGTTAGATAAAAGGGGGCGAAATGTCTAAAATTCAGACAGATAGACATGCCTTGACCATTGTTGCTTTTTGTGAAATGAGATAAAGTGAGGTCAAACAGAAGATTACGAGAGGGTGGTGAATTTGAGACGGCAAAAGACAGCAAAGATCGGATACATTATAATTTCCATTGTGTTCTACATTGCAGGGTTGATCTGTATTTTAAAGCCTGACGCAATGGAAGAAAATGGAAAGTGCATCGCAGGTATTATTTTAATTGCTTATGGAGTCATAAAGATGATCGGATATTTTTCAAAAGATCTCTATTGTCTTGCTTTTCAGTGTGATTTCGCCTGCGGACTTTTTCTTATCGTATTAGGTGCCGCAACCTGTTGTATAAGAAACTGCAAAGGAAGTTACCTTCTGGCAAGCATAGGAATATTAATCCTTTTGGATAGCCTGCTTGCAATCCAGACATCCTTGGATGCAAAAAGATTTGGAATGGAGAACTGGAAATGCATATTAATCTTTTCTATTGCAGCCGCAGTCACAGGCGTAGCTATTTTGATTTTTAAGACAATGCCGATCACAGGATGTGCCCTCCTTCTGGAAGGTGGCATGAGACATTACATCGTACACTGTACGGTGAAAACTGAAATATAGAATCGTAAAACAATATGAAAATAATATGGGAGGTAAGTATTATGAACGCAACAAATACTTTAAAGAAATTAGGAATTGAAAAAACATTTAATTATATTTACAAGGATCCGGATAACCATATGCCAAAGATCATGGACTGGGCAGATAAGTTTGCAGATGGAGAATTTCCAACACAGCGGAAGATGATCAGAGAAGCAATTGAAAATCCAGAGCATCCGTATTACAGCTATATTCGTCGTCTTTTCAAAGAGGTAGATCCAAATGTCACAAAAACATTGGCTGTAAACTTTTTCGTTAACGCTGCTCTGACCGGCTGGAAGAAAGAGGAAGAATTGCGAAAAAAATATAATTGTAATATTCCGTGGACAATTCTTTTGGATCCGACATCTGCATGTAATCTCCACTGTACCGGATGCTGGGCTGCAGAATATGGACATAAGTTGAATCTAACATACGATGAGATTGATGACATTATTTGCCAGGGGAAAGAATTAGGTGTATATTTCTATATTTATACAGGTGGCGAACCGCTAGTTCGAAAGGATGACCTCATTCGCCTCTGTGAAAAGCATTCTGATTGTGTATTCTTATGCTTCACAAATGCGACATTGATCAATGAAGAGTTTGCTGATGAGATGCTTCGTGTAGGCAATTTTGTCCCTGCGATTTCACTGGAAGGCTTTGAGGAAGCTACCGATGGAAGAAGAGGAAGCGGTGTATACAGGAAAGTGCGCAATGCGATGGAGCTACTTGGAAGAAAGAAATTAGTTTACGGAATTTCATGCTGTTACACAAGCGCAAACTACGAGTCGATCACATCAGAAGAATTTTATGATTCCCTGATTGATATGGGTGCATACTTTGTATGGTTCTTCCACTATATGCCGGTAGGAAATGACGCAGTGCCAGAGTTACTGCCGACACCGGAGCAGCGCGTTGGAGTTTATGAGAAGATTCGCAGATACCGTGCAACAAAACCGTTGTTTGCAATGGATTTCCAAAATGATGCGGAATATGTAGGAGGATGTATTGCAGGAGGTCATCGATATTTGCACATTAATGCAGACGGAGATATCGATCCATGTGTATTCATTCATTACTCTGATTCTAATATCCGAGAGAAATCATTATTAGATGCACTTCGCTCTCCTATGATGATGGCTTACCATGACAACCAGCCATTTAATGACAACATGCTCCGCCCGTGTCCGATGCTTGAAAATCCGGAGAAGCTTCGTGAAATGGTTGCAGAGGCAGGAGCTTATTCGACAGATATGCAGTCTCCGGAGACAGTAGAGCATCTCTGCGCGAAATGTGACGAATATGCAAAACATTGGAAGCCGGTAGCAGATAAGCTGTGGAAAGGTAGAGAAAAATAGACATTTATGAAAAATGACTGTATAATTTAGATGCATTACCTTTATGGGGTGATGCATCTTTTGCGTAGAAAATAAGAAGAGGAAGGACATATAAATGCAGAAAGTAACATGGGAGGAATTTGAAAGTCGTTATCCCGTAAAACTGAATGAACAACAGAAAGCTGCAGTCAGAAGTGTAGAAGGTCCCGTCCTTTTACTGGCTGTTCCGGGATCTGGAAAGACGACAGTTCTTGTCACAAGACTGGGCTATATGATCCTTTGTAAAGGAATCGCCCCGGAGAAAATTCTGACCGTGACTTATACAGTTGCAGCTACAAAAGATATGTCCAGGCGATTTGCCACCTTCTTCGGAGAAGAACTGGCAGAAAGGCTGGAATTTCGAACGATCAATGGAATCTGTGCGAAAATAATCCAATATTACAGTCGGATTGTTGGAAAAAATTCATTTGAACTGGTACAGGATGAAAAACGGATCCTGCGCTTTTTATCAGAGATTTATCAGGAAATAGAAAATGGATACCCGACAGAGAGCGATCTGAAAAATGTCAGAACATTAATTACTTATATTAAAAATATGATGCTGACAGAAGAGGAAGTGCGCCATCTGGAAGAAAAAGAAGAAATTCGATTGTGGGATATTTACAAGGCATATGGTGCAAGACTTCGATCCGAAGGACTGATGGATTACGATGATCAGATGGTTTACGCCTATAACATGCTTCGAAGATTTCCGGAGCTGTTAGCACATTTCCAGGAAATGTATCCTTATATTTGCGTCGATGAAGCGCAGGATACGTCGAGGATCCAGCATACGATCATTAAACTTCTGGCATCCAAAACAGAGCAGCTTTTTATGGTGGGAGACGAAGATCAGAGTATCTATGGTTTTCGCGCTGCGTATCCGAAAGCGCTGCTTTCATTTGAAGAGGATCATCCCGGAGCAAAAGTATTATTGATGGAAGAAAACTTTCGATCAAATGCAAGAATCGTAGAGGCAGCAGATAGATTTATCCAGAAGAATCAATTTCGACATGTTAAACATATGAAGCCATCGAAACGGGCAGAAAAAGATATATGGGAAGTGAAATTAAAATCCAGACAGGCGCAATATAAATATTTATTAAAAGTAGCGGGAAATGTAAAAGAGCAGACAGCCATACTGTATCGCGATCACGAGTGTGCCATACCTTTGATCGACCTTCTGGAAAGAGAAAATATTCCTTATCAGATGCGTAATGCGGAGGCTACCTTTTTTACAAATCGCATCGTGCTCGATGTGATCCATGTTATTGAATTTGCAAAAAATCCAAAAGACGAAGAATTGTTCCTGCAGATTTATTATAAGCTGCGATTTTATATGACTAAAAAAGAAGCGATGCGAGTTATTGAAATTAGCAAGCAGGAAAACATATCGATTCTTGATGCAGCTCTTCATGATAATAGTTTGGATCCGTACAAAAAAACAGCAGTAAAGACGATGCGTACTCACTTGAAAAAGCTGTTGCGAGAGCCAGGAGATAAGGCGGTTATTCGTATTACAAGCTTTATGGGGTATCAGGATTATTTACAAAGAAACGAAATAAATGACAGCAAGCTCGAAATTGTCAAAATGATCGGGAAAATGGAGCCGTCAGCGACAGACCTCATTCGACGACTGGATGAATTGAGAGAAATCATGCTTAAGAAAGAGTTCAACAGGGAAAATGACTTCATTTTGTCAACAATACATGCAAGCAAAGGTCTGGAATATGACAAGGTTTACTTATTAGATGTAGTAGATGGAATTTTACCGGCTCAGATTCCGAAAAGCCTTCATATGTCACAGACTTCGAAAGAAGAGCTGGAAACTTATGAAGAAGAACGTCGCTTATTTTATGTAGGGGTGACAAGAGCGAAACATGATCTTATGGTTATGACGACAAATCGTAAGAGCAGTTTTATAGAAGAACTTTTGAAAGTAGATAAAAATAAGTTTCGCCCGGGCATGAAAGTAAATCATAAAAAATTTGGACCGGGGACAGTTGTTTTTGTAGATGATAAGAATATAAAAATTCGATTTGGCGAAACAGTACGTACATTTAACTTGGATCTTGTTGTAAAGAACAGTCTGGTAAAATAGTCAAAATCATTTGCCGCAGAATTAGGGGAATAGGTTTCATTATTTCTCCAATTTGATTCTATATTTCAAAGCGAAGCAGTCGTATACTTTGAACCATAGAAACGACAAACAAACAGTCGCAAGGAGGAAAATAAAATGAGAGAATATAATGAATTACAGGAAACAACAAAAGACAATAAGAAAGAGCGAAAAGTAAAACTGCCTAAGAAACTAAAGACAATCGCCATATCACTCGTAGTCGGAATCGTAGTCGGAGCATTCGGAGGTATTCAGATTTACAAAGCAAACACGGAGCCGAGAGTTTCTATAAGCTACATAACCGGACAGCTGAAAGATATCGGGGAGCTTGCAACACAACAGCTTACATATTCTGCAACACAGACAATGGAAGAAGGAAGCATTCCATTTATCAACAAAAAAGGTTTTACGATGCATTATAATGCGACAGTAAAAGCCGGTTTTGATGCAGAGAAAATTAAAGTAGTGGATTACAGCAAAAGAGTGAAAATCATTTTCCCAGAAGCGCAGATTTTAGGAAAGACACATGTAGATCCAAACTCTATCAAATTTATGGATGAAAAGAAAGCGATTTTCAACTGGCAGACAAAGGAAGATACGAAAAAGGCAATTGCTATGGCAGAAAAAGACTTTGAAGAGAATGAAAACACAAACAAAGAGGAACTTTTACAAAAAGCAGAAGAACATGCAGAAGAGCTTGCCCACAAGATTTTAGATCCGGCAATTGGCACAAAAGATATCATTGTAGTATTTCGTTAATAGCAAACCTGTAAACAAAAACTGGCGGTCAGAGAACTTAATCTCTGATCGCCAGTCCTTTTACTTCAAAACACGTAAGCCAAGGGTAAGTGACATAATCAACGTGTATATCGCCGGTTGCTATTACAGAATTCCCAAGGTAATAAACATTGCCAAGGACACTTTCGTCGCAGATGTAACCGTCCTTGACCATTTCATCTTTTTCTTTATCGGTAAATCCTACCAATATCTCCAGTCTCGGAGGAGCACATCAGCTGGTAATCTTCTCGATCGAAAGAAGAATATTCTTATGATTATAATCGTTCATATAAGCAATTGCATCTTCATTGAGATAGACCATTGATAAAATCCTCCTGACTCGTTTTATACATCTTATTATAAACGTTCAGAATTATCATGCAAGTGGATAAATTCAGCAACAGAACGGTCAAATGTTTTGATGTGGTGGAATAACCAATCAACTACATTTGCCTTTACCTGCTCGATAAACTGCTCATTCGGTCCTTCATTTTCATTGAGAAAATCATATAATTCTTTAATAGACTGCTTGAATTCCTCGTGCTTTTCGTGGTGTTTTGCAAGCTCTGGATATTCTACTTCTTTTTGAAGTTTTTCCTCCTCTGTAAAGTGGAAATCCGTATATTCATCCAGGTAATCAAGCATCTTGATCGCTTTCACTTTTCCATCTCCGGATTCACAGGCAGTTACAAACTGCTGGATGCGGTCGATCAGTTCTTTGTGCTGCTCGTCAATTGTTTCATTTCCAGTAATTAAATTGTCATCAAATGTAATTGTCATAATGAATTCCTCCCAATCGTGTTGTCAGCATTCCCGTCGTGTCCTATAATGAAAATAATTAAGAACATTAACTTATTAAGAAAGGCTAACGTATGAAATTAGAACAGTTGCAGATATTTCAGAATCTGACAGAAGAAGAGATGCAAAAAAGTCTGGTCTGTTCGCAGGCTGTCATTCGGAAATATCGTAAAAATCAATATATTTTTCGTCAAGGTGAATATCCCGAAAAATTATACTTTTTGTTAAACGGAGATGTGGAAGTAGGCAGCATCAATTTGAATGGAAAAGTTACAAGAATCAGTAAAGTAGCCGAAGGAGAAGATTTCGGGGAAATCGAATTATTCCTTCACCAGCCTGCTTACTCCGGATACGCAAAAGCAAAAAGCGAAACGAAAGTGCTGGAAGTATCAAAAAGCTTCTTCGGTGGCAAATGCGAGAAGAATTGTGTGCATCACAGCAAAGTCGTATTCAATATGCTTCAGGTTTTTGCTGAGAAAGCAGATAAAAATAACCATCAGATTGAAGTGCTTACAAGTGGAAATCTCCGTCAAAGAGTTGCTATATTTCTTCTGGAAAGCTGTGGCTTAAATGACAAAGTCCACTTACAGATGAACCGTGAGGATCTTGCATTATATCTGAATACAACAAGACCGTCTCTCTCTCGAATGCTCCTTACACTTCAGGAAGAGGGGAGCATCCGTTTAACAGATCGAAAGACGATTGAAATATTAGACTATGAAGCCTTGCAATTAGAAGAATAAAGTAGTATTATGCTTCTTCAGGAACAAAAACTTCCTTGCCCATTCCGCAAATTGGACATGTCCAGTCATCCGGAAGGTCTTCGAAGGCTGTTCCAGGTGCGATACCATTATCCGGATCACCTACAGCAGGATCATATTCATAGCCACATGGTTCACATACATATTTTTTCATAATTAAAATCTCCTTTTCTTCTTTGAATTTATAGTGTTGTTAAGTTATTTCTTAGCTTGTATCTATAGTATAAATGAAGAAAGTGAAAATAGACGTAACAAATGTTACGAAAACGAAAATTATTGAGAAAGGATGTTCAATTATATGTTTAAAGAGATGTTAAATATAATTGAAATTGATGATTTTACATGCCAGGAACTGGACATATATGCGAGATGTACAGAAGCGCAGCTCCTTAACAAAGATCACCCGGAGGATGGAATTTTTATTGCTGAAAGTCCGAAGGTGATTGGAAGAGCACTGGATGCAGGTTATACTCCAGTTTCTGTTTTAGTTGAAAAAAGACAGATAAAAGATAATAAAGAAACGATAGAGTTGCTCGAAAGGTTCGAGGATACAGATGTCCCGATTTTTACTGCGGAGTTTGACATGCTTTCAAAGCTTACCGGATTTAAGCTTACAAGGGGAATGCTTTGTGCCTTGAAACGCCAGAAGCTGACCAGTTTCCGGGTGCTATGTGAAGAGAAGGAACGTATTGCAATTTTGGAAAATGTAATGAATCCTACGAATGTCGGAGCTATTTTTCGTTCAGCAGCAGCTTTAAATATGGAAGCCGTATTATTGACACCTGGATGCAGTGATCCGCTTTATCGAAGAGCATCAAGAGTAAGTATGGGAACGGTATTTCAGGTTCCCTGGACTTTTATCGAGGATGACAATGAAATGCGATGCGAACGTAAAGAACTCTGGCCGGAGCAGGCAATCTTAGAACTTAAAAAAGCAGGCTATAAGATGGCAGCATTGGCACTCAGCGACAATTCCGTCAGTATTGATGATCCAAAGCTTTTAAAAGAAGAAAAGCTGGCAGTGATACTTGGAACCGAAGGAGAAGGCTTGAGAGATGAAACGATCACATTGTGCGATTATACAGTGAAGATTCCGATGGCGCACGGTGTGGATTCATTGAATGTGGCAGCCGCAAGTGCGGTTGCATTCTGGCAGCTTGGACAGAAAAAGCGCCTGTAGGAAAACTGGAAGGTGAAAAACTTGAAAAAAAGACACAAAATGTGGAAAATCCCACTGCTCATATTAGCGGTCGTTGTTTTGATCGCTTTGTATGAACTTATTGGGATTTTTATTGCCTATAAAAAACAGCCGGACATATCGGCTGCAACGAAAAAAGAAACGGTGAGAGAATTGCAGCAGATTCATAATGCAAAGAAAAGCAAAGAGCGTGCGGTGGTGATCGAAGATAACGAGAAGGCACTGGTAGAAAGAATCCGTCTTATTGAGAATGCAAAAGAAGAAATCATTCTTTCCACATTTGCATTTCATTCCGATGAAAGCGGTAAGCGTATGATGGGTGCTTTGCTAAACGCGGCAGATCGTGGTGTGCACATCCGCATACTGGCAGATGGATTTGAAAGCTGGACAGCGATGGAGGGCAACCCATATTTTTATACGATGTCCTGTCGCGACAATATTGAAATAAAAATATATAACCGTGCCAACCCTTTTAAGCCGTGGAAGCTGATGGGCAGAATGCATGACAAATATCTGATCGCAGATGGAGAGACTTATATATTAGGAGGACGCAACACCTACAACTTCTTCCTTGGAAATTTCCAGAAATATAGAAACTACGACAGAGATGTATTGGTTTACTGTAAGGATCCGGGAGAAGACAATTCCATACATCAGTTGAAAGAGTATTTTGAAGGAGTGTGGAAACGAAAGGAATGTAAATATTTCCATAGAAATAAAAAGCTTGCGGATAGAGATTCTGTAAAGAACGCAGCAAAGGAAATTCGGCGCGATTATGAAAGCTATCTTGTAAAAAATAAGAAGAAAATTGCAGATACTGATTATAAAGATGAGACATTTGCGGTAGATGGCATACAGCTTATTTCCAATCCTACACATACAGGGGCGAAAGAGCCGGTTGTATGGTATAAATTGGGAGAATTGATGAAACAGGCAAACTCCCGGGTGAAGATCCATACCCCATACATTATATGCAATGAAATGATGTATGATACATGGACAGATATCGCAAATAAGGTATTTGATTTTTCTGTGATGACGAATTCCGTGACGAATAACGGGAATCCATTTGGCGCCGCAGATTATGCGAAAAATCAAAATCGCATCCAGGATACAAGAATCAAGGTATGGGAATATGAAGGCGGTTATTCGTATCACGGAAAGAGCATTTTGATCGATGACGATCTTTCGGTAGTCGGATCCTTTAACATGGATATGCGAAGTACATATCTCGACACCGAATTAATGCTCGTAATAAAAAGTAAAAAGATAAACGCACAATTAGAAGAAGGTATGATGGAATACGAAAAAATGTCCAGACTGAACTTAAGATCCGGAATATATTTCAATCCGTATCAAATCAAACCGGTAAAACCAAAGGAAAAGAGACAAAGACAGGTGTTTTTTGTTAAGCATTTCCTTGGTTGGACGAGATTTTTGTTTTGATCTAAAGTAGAGCGCGAGGGAAATTAATCGAATATTAGGAGGAAATTTATGACATTTTATCAGGAACTACAGTTAAACCAGGCAGGCTCGAAAGAGATGCTTAGAAGAAGTGAGACAGGAAAGGAAAAAATGTACCACCTGTTCGCATATATTGTAAAGATTGCGATCACAATGGTATTTTGTTTTGCATTTGTAACAGCTTTCAGTATTTTATTAGGAAGTGATAACAGTATTGTTGGTGTTGTTGTGCTGTTGTGTGTAATGGTATTTCGTAATGCAGACTTTGGACTTTGTGCCAAAGAAACGACAGTGCTTTTGGCATTATTTTTCGCAATTATGACATTCTTTCCACATCTTGCAAATCAGGTTTCACCGATCGGTGGACTTCTTTTAAATATTGTGGCTTTGAGTGCGCTGCTTATTTTTGGATGCCATAACCCATTTATGTTCAACCAGTCTACATTAGTATTAGGATACTTATTATTATATGGATATGATGTGAATGGAAAAAGTTATCAGATGCGACTCATCGGAATGGCAGTCGGTTCATTGATTACATGCGTCGTATTTTACAGAAATCATAAAAACAGAGTGTACAAGAGAAAAATGCGTGATGTGGTAAAAGAATTCAATCTACACTCTTCAAGAACGAGATGGCAGCTCAGCCAGATCCTTTGCGTGCCAGTTGTTCTTTGCATTGCCGAAATGTGTAAGATGCCGCGTGCGATGTGGGCCGGAATTGCAGCCATGTCCGTAATCCTGCCATTTACGAAGGATATACGCTACCGCGTGAACAAAAGAATTATCGGAAATGTGGCAGGGGTGTGCTGTTTTGTAGCATTGTATTATCTGCTTCCACCGTCAATTTATGCATATATTGGAATTATCGGTGGAATCGGAGTCGGCTTTTCTGTCAAGTACGGATGGCAGGCGGTATTTAACACTTTTGGTGCGCTTGCAATCGCAACAGAAGCTTATGGATTAAAAGAAGCGGTCGGCTTACGTGTGATCCAGAACGTGTATGGCGTGATTTTTGCACTTGTATTTTGTGTATTATTTGAATATGGGATGTCAAAAATGCTGGCAAAAAGAAACGAAAAGGAGACGCCAGTGTTAGAATAAATTTCTGAAAGGGGAAAGGTTATGCAGACGTATACGTATGTAGAAAAAGGGAAATTTGAATTGAGAGAAAAAGAAAAACCGGTACTTTTAGATGAAAAGGATGCGATTATAAAGGTAACACTCGCAAGCATCTGTTCCAGTGATCTTCACATCAAACATGGGAGCGTTCCAAGAGCGGTTCCTGGCATTACAGTAGGTCATGAAATGGTAGGAATTGTTGAGGAAACCGGAAGTGCCGTGACAAAAGTAAAACCAGGAGATCGGGTAACAGTAAATGTAGAGACATTTTGTGGGGAATGCTTTTTCTGCAAGAGGGGATATGTCAATAACTGCACAGATGAGAATGGCGGATGGGCGCTTGGCTGCCGCATTGATGGCGGGCAGGCAGAGTATGTTAGAGTGCCTTACGCAGATTCGGGCCTCAATAAAATTCCAGATGGTGTCAGCGACAGACAGGCTCTTTTTGTAGGGGATGTTCTTGCGACCGGTTACTGGGCTGCACGCATTTCAGAAATCACACCGGAAGATACGGTGCTCATTATCGGAGCCGGACCAACCGGAATCTGTACGTTATTGAGTGTTATGCTGAAAAATCCAAAGCGTATGATCATGTGCGAAAAGGATGAAGAGCGTATCCGCTTTATCAAAGAGCATTATCCGGAAGTGCTGACTGTATCGCCAGAGAAATGTAAAAGTTTCGTTATGGACCACAGCGACCATGGCGGCGCAGATGTTGTTTTGGAAGTTGCAGGAGCGAAGGAGACATTCCGTTTGGCATGGGAGTGTGCAAGACCGAATGCGATCGTGACGGTAGTTGCGCTATATGATGAGGCACAGAGCTTGCCGTTGCCGGAGATGTATGGAAAGAATCTCATTTTCAAGACCGGCGGTGTAGACGGCTGCGACTGCGAAGAGACACTTGCATTAATCAAAGAAGGAAAGATCAATACGGAACCGCTGATCACACATACGTATCCATTGGCACAGATTGAGAAAGCATATGACCTTTTTGAAAATAAGAAAGATGGAGTGATAAAAGTAGCGATTGAGTGCTAAGTTATCTTAACGACAACGTAAATGAAGAAGGGGTGAAAGATTATGATTACAGCTACGCCGACAGAAAATCTTACCGGTATTACACTGGAAGGTAATTTTGATGATTTTTATCAATTGACAGAGAGTATTCATCGAATGACTGGATGGGAGGAAGATTACAGTGACGCCTTTTGGGGCGTAAAGAACCGATTGCTGGGAGTTTGCTATGAAATTCGTCATGCATACATGGGAAATAGGGAAGTAAAGCTTGCGGACAATGGTGTTCATGGAGAAATGATGAAGTGGCATTCCATGATACTTCCAAAGCAGGATGTGCATTATAGTGTGAATATATTATTCCCGGAAGCGGTTTTTGTTGCGTTATCGGTCTCGGAAATTTATTTATATGCATTGTGTGATTGTACAAAACAGGCAAAAAAAGAAGAAGACAGATATGCACCACCAGTATTTACATATGCAGAGTATATTAGAGATAAAGCAAATCTAAATGTACTTTCCGCAGTGATCATGCAGGCACTTGGAGAAGTCATTGGAGACGATGAACTTCGGAAAATATGGCAGACAAAAGACAGAGCATACGTGGAGAGTTTTCGCAACTATCTGGTGCAGTATGTAGATAAATGTAATATAGAATACTTAAAGACTGCCCCGGAAAAAAGAAGCAATAAGATAAAAAATATTGCAAAGAGAATGGTGAAAAAACCGGATGGATATTATTCCATGGAACGTGATATGGAATATGTAGCAATGCAGCATGCCTGCCCGATTCAGGAAATATATGATCCAAGAATTGACTACCCGGAAGAAATCGAGTGGTAAATTTTACTTTAGCGATCTCCTGTGGTACAATTTCGTAGGAAATATGTTGACTTATAGTTATATCAAGGAAAGTGAGGACATCGTCAATTGGAATTTTTAAAGAAAAACGGCAGTGGTATCTTAGTATGCCTTATAATAGCCATTCCGTCATGGCTTTTAGGAAAAACATTCCCGGTAATCGGAGGAGCAGTGATAGCAATTCTTGCCGGAATGGTGATTACTATGTTCTGGAATAAAAAAGGAAAAGCAGAAGCAGGGATCAAGTGGACATCAAAGCTTATACTGCAGGCAGCAGTTGTGTTACTTGGATTCGGAATGAACTTAGGTGTTATTTTTGAAACCGGAAAGCAGTCTCTTCCGATCATTGTATGCACGATCACCACATCTCTTGTCATCGCATGGATCTTGCGAAAAGCATTGAAAGTACCGGCAAATACATCCATATTAGTAGGTGTAGGTTCTTCTATCTGCGGAGGTTCCGCAATCGCAGCAACGGCACCGGTTATCGATGCAGATGATGACGAAATCGCTCAGGCGATCGCCGTAATCTTCTTTTTCAACGTACTTGCAGCCATTTTTTTCCCGATGCTGGGGAAAATGATTGGATTTGACACGCTGCATGGGGATTCATTCGGAATATTCGCAGGAACAGCTATCAATGATACATCATCGGTGACAGCTGCAGCATCTACATGGGACAGTATGTGGAATCTTGGAAGCGAAACATTAAACAAAGCAGTCACAGTAAAACTTACAAGAACACTTGCTATTATACCGATCACGCTGGGACTTTCCTTCATTCGTGCAAATGCAAATGCCAAAGAAGGAAAGAAGACATCGAACTTCAGCTTAAAAAGAGCATTTCCGATGTTCATTCTGTATTTCGTGATCGCTGCGATCATCACAACGGTATGCGTAAATATGGGCGTGGATGCACAAGTATTTACACCGCTCAAAGAATTATCCAAATTCATGATTATTATGGCCATGGCCGCGATCGGATTAAACAGCAACGTGATACAGCTCATAAAGACAGGTGGAAAACCGCTTGCAGTGGGAGCATCCTGCTGGTGCGGGATCACAATCGTAAGCTTAGTAATGCAGCATATCATGCACATATGGTAAATTAGATGATGAAAGACCGGAGGTTGCCTGGAAATGGGTGGCGTTTCGGTCTTTTTTTGTTACGCGATTGAAAATTTAAAGGAAAAAAATTTATTGCTGGAAGTCTGGATTTTTGTACAGCATATCATTTACGATTGAAAAAAACGAAAGTGTAAGGAGGGAGTCACATGAGAGTTGTTATAACTGATACCGCTTTTATATGGAATCATAATAATCCGGTATTAGAGATATTCAAAGATGTGCTGCTGGTTGTCTGTCTTGAGGGAAAAGCTGTTACGGATAAATATCAATGTTTCGTAAGCCCGTACAAGCAAGGCAACATGGAAATGGAGGAATTTGGAACAGGCGCTTGGCGTTATAAGGCATTGGAATCTGTAGCGGATGACCTAAATAGAGAGTTGGAATACTATGAGGATATTTTGTTTTTGACGGATGACAATCCAGAAAGCTTGTATCCATTCTACGTTATTAAGGATAGGAATAATTATAATCATCTTCATTTATGTGCTGTTTCGCCATGGAAGTTTGAGAACAAGAAGTGCATTAAGGCACATAAAGAGCTATTAGCGGATTTGTCGCAACTTACGTCAATTGTATATATAGATAGTAACAAATATGTGTTAAATTCAAAGAAAGATGTTGCTAGAAAAGAAGTAATGCAGAAGCTCGAAGCAGATTATATTGCGTTATTGCCAAGCGTTAGATGCAATTCCAAAGAGAGTAGAGCATTTTGCAAAAATAGTCGGGGTTACGTATGGTCGCATCACGATTCGAAATCAAAAGACCAGATGGGGAAGTTGTAGCAGTAAAGGAAATTTGAATTTCAACTGCCTGCTGATGCTGGCACCACCGGAAATACTTGACTACGTTGTCGTTCACGAGCTGTGTCATCGAAAACAAATGAATCACTCCAAAGTTTTTTGGAATGAGGTGGAGAAAGTAATGCCAGAGTATACGGATGCAGTGCGGTGGCTCAAAGAAGAAGGTAGCCGGATCATGCAGAGGCGGTAGAAACGAACAGAAAGTCAAAACTATAGTAGAGTTGCAAAGGCTTCGGTACGGATTGAAAAGGATGGATATTAAATGACAGTAACAGAGATTGCAAAGCTTGCGGGAGTATCGAAGGCGTGTGTGTCGAGGTACTTTAACCATGGTTATGTGAGCGAAGAAAAGAAAAAAAGAATCAAAGAAGTGATAGAGCAGACGGGGTACGTGCCGCCGAAGAAGATGCAGGAGAAAATGCAGGAAAAGAAGCCGACAGTTGGCGTGATCATTCCTAAGATCAATTCGGAAAGTATTTCAAGAATGATCGCTGGTGTGGCTCAGGTTTTAAACAGAGAGGGATATCGAATGTTGCTTGCAGATACGGAGAACAGCATTGAAAAAGAGATTCAGTATTTGCAGTCTTTTAAGCAGGATGATTTGGCCGGGATTATATTCAGTGCAACGATCATTACAAAGCAGCACCATGAATTATTACAGTCCATGGACATTCCAGTCGTTATTCTGGGTCAGGATGTGGAAGAGTATTCCTGCGTATATCACGATGATTACGGAGCGGCAGCAGCTATGGCAGAGAAGCTGGTGAGCCTTGACCGAAAGAAGTATGGTGCCATTTTCGTTACAGCGAAGGATAAAGCGGCCGGTGATGCCAGATATCGTGGGTTCATGGATGTGATGAAAAAGCATGGGATTGTAGTAGACAAGGATGCGATTGTGTATTCTGATTTTTCACTGGAATCCGGATATGATGCTGCGGAGCAACTTTTCTTGAAGGCGCCTGAGACGGAGGGTATTTTCTGTGCGACAGATACGATCGCGATTGGTGCGATCCAGTATCTGAAAGGGATAGAGAAGAAGATTCCAGAAGATGTGGCAGTTACGGGAGTGGGACATTCACGTATGACGGAGATTATTTCGCCGACATTGACAACTTCGCACCTTTTTTACAAGTCGACAGGAATAGAAGGAGCGGATGGGCTATATGTGGGAATGTCCGGATATTTTCAAAGTGGATGGACAGTGGATTGTCATGACATCGCCACAGGGGATGGAACCTCACGGTGATATTGGACAAAATGTATATTCCTGTGGGTATTTCCCATTGTATGGCGATTTCAGAGGAGACTATGAACTTGGCGAATACCATGAAGCGGATATGGGATTTGATTACTATGCACCGCAGACTTTTGAAGCACCGGACGGACGAAGAATTGTTATTGGCTGGATGGGAATGCCGGATGCGGATTATACGAATCCGACTGCAAAGAATCTGTGGCAGCATTGCCTGAGCATGCCAAGACAGCTTAATTGGGAAAATGACAGGCTTGTAGCAAGACCGGTTGAGGAAATGAAGCAGCTGCGAGAACTGGCAGTTTCATTTTCCTGCAAAGGAACAGAAGTAGTAGACTGCTCAAAATACACTGAGCTTTTGTTTGAAAACCATGGAGAAGAGCTGGAGATCAAGATTGGCACAGGGGCGACATTGACTTACAAAAAGGGAAACGTAAAACTTTCTATAGATACAGATGCCGGATGTGGGAGAAAAACGCGTAAGCTACATTTGCCGGAGTTGAAGAAGATACAGATGTTCGTCGATGCTTCATCGATAGAGATTTTCTTCAATGATGGAGCATATGTGATGAGCACGAGATTTTATCCGGACGAAATGAAAAAAATCAGTGTAAACGGTGAAGGAAGCGGTATTTTATATGCATTGAAGCCGATGAAGATACAATGGGCGTAATTTTGGAGAGCTGCAATAAAGCAGCTCTCCATTCTTTATTTTACTGTGATTTTTATTGTTTTTCGAACACCGTCCGGTGCAATGATGTAAATCTTGCAGGTGCCTTTTCTGATTGCAGTGATCTTACCGGATTTATTAACCTTCGCCACAGTGTTGTTTGTTGTGTTGTATCTAAGCCATGGTGCGTGGCTCTTCGGGATCAATGCTTTCTTTTTATCTGCTTTCTTAATCTTTGCTTTGAGCTGGTAGCTCTTTTTAACTTTCAGTATCTTTTGATCTGGCACATTTGTTATACCGGAAACATTCGTGTAGCGATATACAGTTACAGGAATACGACTTACGATGACCTGATCGTGTCCCTGGGCTGCGAACGATGTTTTGTAAGATTCTGTTACTGAATCTTCGAATGTCTTATTCCAGTCGAGGGAATATCCAAGCTGCAGGCTGACTTCCAGACTGGCCACCGCAGAAATTTCCATAGTGCCGGAAAATCCTGCTCCGAAAGATACGTTATCGCCAGATGTTTTACCACGTTCAAATGAAGTAGAGAGGGAATAAGACGTTTCGCAAGGATCGTCATATCCGCCCAGGTCATTTAACGTGTCGAAATATGGTCCGGCCTGAAGGACAGCTGCATTTTTCGGGTCTGTGTAAACACATTTCTTGTCTCGGAAACTGCCAAGAAGACCATCGTTGTCATTGTCGGAGGCTGCGAGGCAGAGGTTGACTCTCTTTGTCGTGACGTCGTCTCCTTTATTTGCAATCGTATAGTGATCCCGGTCTAAATTGCTGTCATAGTAGCTTTGGGCGATATTGGTGCTCTTGTCGTAGTTGCTGCCACCGATGGCACCCATTGTCATGTAGTAATCATTGTAATTAATGTCTTTTTCACGGAGGGTGGAGACGAGCATTATTTGTTCGCGTCCTTGATCGTTTCCGTCAAATACGCCGGAAACAACATCTGTGATCGCGGCAGAACCGACAAAAGCACTTCCGATACCTTTATCTTCCTTTGTGAAATATTCCGGTGTATAAACGGCATTGAATAAAGCTCCGGAATATTCATAAAGGGAACCATTGATAAAGATGTGCTCTGCGGATCTTTGCCCATTGATAGCGACACATTCGGTAGCAATCTGTACTTTCACATCAAAGTCTTTGTCTCTGGCTGTCGTAGCCTGTGTCCATTTATTTGCATCGATCCAGTGTCCAGCTATATTGATCGATTTTCTCGTAGCAGAAACAGAAGCTACAGTAATCTTGCCGTGGTCGATGCCCTTATTGTAACCGGAAACGTCGCCGTTGTTTATGATCTTGCACCAGAATCCTGCACATACAAGCTCATCCACGCCATTGCCGTCGATATCTCCTGCACTGATCGAAGGAGAGCGCATAGACTCGTAGACATCGGTATCTTTTTTGTTGATTGTTTCTCTTGTCTTGTTAAGATCGGTATAGACTGTCTGCAATTTTCCAGAAGATACAACAGACCAGCTGTCGCCTTCACTCTTACTTTGATCCTCGCCAAACAGAGTGGCAATCATAGGCGTGTAAAGCCGGTGATCTGCATTTTTTGGTGCAGAAGAATATTCCTGTCCATAGGAAACAACGCCCAGGTCATCGATACCATCGCCGTCGAAATCGCCGGTAGTCAGATTACATCCTAATTTATTCTTTAGAACGTCACTTTGGGCGAGCGTTTGATTTTCGCGATAGATACCGTGAAGCATGCGCTTGGAATTACCAAGACGCGTTAATTTCCCAAAGGTAGTTGGTTTTGTGTATTTATATTCCACAATGCCGTAGTTGTTATCCTTTGCCGGATTGTAGACGACGATCGTGTCAGTGCCATCACCGTTATAATCGCCGGCTGTGATGGAATAAAAATTCCTTGCCGTAAGGTAATTGAGGCCATTGGCATCATAGGTGCCAGGAAGATCTTACGTAACTGTCCATGTTTTCTTAATGGTGTCATAGACCATTAGATAATCGCCACCATTGTAATAACCGACATATGCGATGTGATCTTTACGTCCTGTCCCGTTCGGGTCAAAAGCAACGGCATCCAGATAGTTGAGTGGGGTAACATTGGCACTTGTATCGGCAGAAACTTTCTCCCATCCGCCTTTACTTTCGGCATCAGCAGGATTGTCGCCGGACATTAGATTCATACTTTCGCCTGGAGTATAATTATCAAATGTAGATACCCACATATTTTTCGGGACAACAGCATTGCCAACATCCCATGACTTATATACTGTGAGCTCGTTGTTTTCCGATAGCAGGAACTTTTGCTTACCATTATTGTATGGATTGGTTGTGTTATTGGCATCAAAGTCCGATGGCAACTCCGGGTTCATAATTTTATCAAATTTTGAAGCTGCCTTTGCATCTGGCATGCTGTGTGTCACGCCTCCCAAAAGGGAAAATAGCATGGTAAATGAGACGATGGCACAACCTGCCAGGGTTCGTCGTTTGCGATGACTGGTTCGTTGTTTTGTCATAGAGTCATCTCCTTTCTTTTTTGGGAAAAATTCATATAATTATGTATGTAAATTATATAATAGTCTGTGTATTAGTACAATATTAAAAAAAGCAACGTTTCGCTGCTTCTCGACTTGAAAAAAAAGAGAAGAAAATGAATCTTAATATTTCTTAATAAGAAGGTTTTTTACAGAAAAATATGTTATACTGAACGAAGCTGGAAAATATCTGAAATTTCAGAAAAAAACGAGTAAGGGAGAAAAAGATGAAGAGGAAAAAGCTGTTAAAAAAAGTGCTTTCTACTTCACTGGCCATTGTGCTTGCAGCGGCAACATTTACGACGATCAGTCATGCCGCTTTAAAAAAATGGACAGGCGTAGCAGAAGGTGATGTCTTAGTAAAAGACACAATCACAAAAATCACAGACGGCGTAACCGAGCATGAGTTGATCACGAACAACGAAAAGGGAACCGATCAGAGAATCGATTACCTCTGCGAAGTAAAACCAAGTGATTCCTTAAAAGTAGTTGCAGGTTATGGTAACATGGACCCGACAAAGTGGTCTCTGACACGTACAACAGACCATGCAAAAGCTTATGAAAAGAAACATCCGGGAGAGACAGTCGTTGCAGCGATCAACGCAGATTTCTTCAATATGGCAAATGGAGCGCCGATGGGAGCCCTTGTCATGGATGGAGAGAAATATCACGATGCAAATGGCAGATGGTATTTTGGAGTTACAAAGGATAACAAACCGATCATTAGCAATGACAGTGATTTAAGCAATCTTAAGATGGCTGTCGGTGGAGATCAAGTTTTAGTAAGAGATGGAAAAACAGTTGAAGAAAGCAACGAATATGGTTCAATCAGATATTCTCGTACAGCGATTGGTATTAAAGCCGATGGAAGCATCGTAACATTTGTAACTTATGGTCACAAACCACCGATCTCTAATGGTAGAACATATAAAGAGATTGGAGAAATGTTTGCAAAAGAAGGCTGCGTGACAGCACTTGCGTTAGACGGTGGTGGAAGCAGTACTTATGCAGGCAGACCAGAAGGTACAGACAAACTGGTAGTAAGAAATACACCTGGTGATGGAGCAGAAAGAGCGGTAAGTTCTTCTGTTATGTTCGTTTCGACAAAGGAAAAAACCGGTGTATTCGACCACGCAGCACTGACTCCGAATGACGAGTTATACACTCCGAATTCGACTGTAAAAGTAAGCGCACAGGGTGTTGATAACGCAGGATTCCCAATGGATCTTCCAGCAGGCGTAAAATATACTCTGGCAGAACAAAGTAAAGAGCTTGGAACGATCGATGCGACAACCGGTGAGTTTAAAGCCAATGATAAACAGGGAAAAGTAACAGTAAACCTGGAAAAAGATGGTAAAGTCATCGGAGAGACAACATTTGAAATTATTGTTCCGGACAAGATCCAGTTCTCAAATGATGAGATCAGCCTGGCATTTGATCAGAAGTCAGATCTTGGTCTTACATTAAAGAACAAAGAAAGAGAACTTCACTTTAATGCAGACGATATTAAATGGAGTACAGATAATGATAAACTTGGACGCTTCGAAGGAAAAGAATTTATTTCTTCTGACAGCGAGTCATCCGAAGGAACTGTTACAGCGACAAGTGCATACGATGAATCTGTTAAAGGCGATATCAAAGTTATCGTAGGTAAACTGCCAACAGTTGTATGGGACTTCGAAGATAAGAAAAATGAACAGGGCGAAGTGACAGAAACTGCAGAAGACTATTATATCGGAAATGGCGACAAAAAAGGAATTCTCACGCATTCTAACTACGGAAGAGGCGGTAAAGAAAGCATTGAGATCGCACAGCTTCAAAATGATGAGCCGGTAAGATTTGGATCCAAATCCTTAAAGGTAAATTATGACTTCAGAGAGTGTGGCGAAGTAACAGAAGGAGCTTGTATCGGTACAACTGAAAAATTCGAAGTACCGGGAACTCCTACAGCGATCGGTGCATGGGTATATGCACCGGAAGGTGTCGGTATTGAGTACAAAGGTGAAGGCTCACAGGCTGGATTATGGCTCAGAGGACAGGTATTAGATGGAAGTGGTAAGCTTGTACCTTATGATTTCACATTAGAACCTAAGAATCCTAAAGTTGCATCCGGTGAGGTACAGCCGGGTATTTACTGGGAAGGATGGAAATATGTAGAGGCGGATTTAACAAAGATCCAGGCACCGTATAAAATCAATCCAGGTATGACATTCCGACTCATGTTCGTACACGGAACAAAGATGGGAACTAGAACTGCAAACTCCATTTATTTTGACAATCTGCAGTTCGTATATGGAACAAACGTAGATGACATTGATAATCCAAAAGTTACATCCTTAACTTTAAATGGTAACAAATTAGAAGATGATGCCGTAGTCAAAGATGATACAGTTACGATCGAAGCACTCTTCGAGGATGTGCAGAATAAGTACACATCCGGTATCGACGGTGAAACCGTAAGAATGTACATCGACGGTGAAAATGTTGTTAATAACAAAGACAAATACAATTATGGATATGACACATCCGGAAACAGAGCACAGTTAAGTGATCTCAAGCTCACACCGGGTGAACATACACTGACTGTTGCAGTAAGAGATAAGTTCGGTAATGAGACAACTGTGACAAAACATTTCACAGTAGAAAGAGACACACCGGATGAGAATACAAAGGTGCGCGTTGTACCGAAGGAATCCAAAGCCGTATTAGGAAGAGAAGTAAATCTTCAGATCAAAGCTTCCGATGATACTGTAAAAGAAAACACAACAGAGATTAAATTAGGCAACTTATTTAAAGATTATGAAGTTGTATTTTCCGATGATTTCGACGGAGATGTTTCATACAGCAAGTTAAATAAGAGCATTAAGATCAAAGCGACAAGAAAAGAAGGCTCTGCACAGGATGCCGATCATGTGATCGCAACGTTGAAGGTAAAGATTCCGACAACGTTAAAAGAAGATAACAAATTTACTTATACAGTAAGAAATGGTAAATTTACAACAACATCCGACTATTATGACACTTATTCAACAAAAGAGAAGAGCCTTGACATCGCAGCTACTTATTCGATCAAAGCAGATGCAGTTATCGTTGGTGGTAAGGATGCAAAGATCAATGTAGAGACAGCAGAAGGTAAACCGGCAGCAGATGTTGGTATTTATCTGGAAGAAAATGATGAGCTGGTAGGAAAGACAGATGAAAATGGAGTTCTTACAACAGACAAATTCAACCAGACTTCCGGCGAGTATAAGATCTATGCCAAAGATGATGAAAATGGATTATCCTTTGTTTACAAATTAAACGTATATGATCCACAGGGCGAAATAGACGGAAAAGCCGGAACTGTCAGATTCAACGTATCCCGCAATTCTGCAACTGAGAAGAATATCACCTGGTTAAGCAATCCGTTAAGTGAAGGAAAACAGGAGATTAAATATCGCGTTGCAGGAACCGATAAATGGGAAACACAGATAGCAAGAACGAGAAAGAAAGAATTTACAGCAAACAGTCGCTTTATGATCGCAAATATCAATGCGACCAGAATTGTTGGGCTTACTCCGGATACAACTTATGAATATAAGATTGGATCAGGAGATGCATACAGCGATGTTGCACAATTTAAAACCGATAAAGCCGGAAGAAAGAATAGTAAGTTCTTCCTGATCGGAGATATCCAGGATCCAAACAAAAAAAATCTGGAAAGTATTGTCAATATCTTAAACAAAGACGACTACAACTTCGGTGTGCAGATCGGTGATGCTATCGATAACGCAGCAGACTTTACAGACTGGAAAGAATTAGGAGACCTCGTAGGAGCAAAAGGTTTAGGAAGCGTAGACATGATCAACGTCATGGGTAACCATGAATACTATGGAGACGCAAATGCAGACATTGCAGCAGCAATTTACAACAATCCGAATACAAGAGAAGGCGGATATTACTCTGTACGCTATGGCAATATTTACATTGCAACGATCAACTTTGCAACGACAAAGAGTCAGATCAAGGAAGCAGCAGACTGGTTAGCAAAGGATGCAGCAAAATCAAATGCGGCATGGAAGATCCTCTGCACACACCAGCCACCATACTTTACAAACTCAACAGGTGGTAATGACTTTGTAAATGAATTACTTCCGGATGCAGTAGAAAAAGGCGGAATCGACGTAGTATTCTCAGGACACGATCATACTGCAGGAAGAACATTGCCTCTGAAGGGCGGCAAAGTCGATGAAGAAAACGGAGTTGTATATTACCTTTGCGGAGCCGCAGGATCAAAGAGATATCCAATCACTACAGGTGATAAGTTCAACTTCAAAGAGTTATTCAATTCCATTACTGCAGATTACGGCGCAACATACTTAACAGCTTCATCTGACAGCGATGAGATGACAATTGAAATGTATGATGTGACAACAGGCACACAGCTTGATTCTCTGACATTACAGTCAAAATGCAAGAAGGGCGGACACGATGTTATCTATGATCCTTCTACAAAAAAAATGACCTGTTCCATCTGCAAAGAAGAAATGGAAAACTATACCGGAAATGCAAAAGACAAAGACGGAAATGAATACTATTTCCTGAATGGAAAAATGCAGACAGGATGGATTCCGGAAGGCGAAGATTATAAATACTACAACGAATCCGGTATCGGAGAAAAAGTAACGAAAAAGACAATCCGAGAAGGTACTTGTGTACTGAGAAAGAAAGTAGAATTCAAAGCAGAATCTGGCGAGAAAAAAGTAGTCGAGTACAAAGATTTTGGTGGTGGACACGAGTACAAAGAGACAGACGGCAAATACGTCTGCACAGTATGTGGACACACAAGAATCGACATGAAGGATTGTGATGTAAAATTAAGCTACGACAAATGCACATACACAGGTAAGAAGAGAGCTCCGGAAGTGACAGTAACAGATCCAAATGGAAAAGTGCTTGTACATACCGGAAACAAGCATGAAAAAGATTATTCTGTAACTTATTCAGATAATATCGAGATCGGAAAAGCACAGATCAAATTACATGCAAGAAAACCTGGTGTATATGTAAATAAAAATGAGTGGCGTGGAGATTATGCCGGTGATGTTTATGTAAACTTCGAGATAAGACCGGATGATCCGACATATGCGACTGCAACTGTAAAAGACGGAAAAGCAAAAGTAGAGTGGAAGGAACCTGAGTTAGTCAAAGACGTAACTTACAACGTATATCATTCTACCGATAACAAGAAGTGGAAATTAGTGAAAACAACAGACGAGTTATCATGCAAGATAACAGGCCTGAACAAAAAAGCAAAACACTACTTCCGCATCAACAGTGTGAAAGTGGGCGCAGATGAAAATTCTTATGAGTCTGTCAAAGGCGTTAACACAGGATTGTTTGTAGACATTCAGTACAATGCAAGCAGACAGCCAAAACTTAGCTGGAATCGTATCTCCGGAGCGGAATACAAAGTATACCGCGCAACATCCAAGACCGGAAAGATGCGTTTAGTTGCAACAACTAAGAACCGTACATTTACAGATACAAAAGTATCACCAAGCTACACCTATTATTATAAAGTTGTAGCAAATGATAAAGTTTCCAGCCAGTTGTATGTAGCAAAGGTAAGACCGGCAGCACCAAAGATTTCCGCTGTTTATACAAAAGCAGGAAAGACAAAGATCACATGGAAGGGTGTGACCGGAGCAAAGAGCTATGTAGTATACAGAGCGACAAGCAAATCTGGCACATATAGCAGAAAAATCGAAACAACAGGAAAGAGCTACATTGATAAAAATGCAAAAGCTAGAAGAACTTATTACTACAAAGTAAAAGTGATCGCTAAAAATGGCAAGGTAAGTGCATATAGCAATGTAGTTGCAAAGAGAAGTAAAAAATAATAGATGGACCGTAGGATGCATGCGTCCTACGGTCTATTGCTATAAAAAAGGAACATGAAAATGAGTGAGTGTGAATTATGCCCGCGTATGTGCGGAGCAGACAGAGAACATGGAAAACGCGGTTTTTGTGGAGAGACAAATGAAATCCGTGCAGCGAGAGCAGCTTTGCATATGTGGGAAGAACCTTGCATATCAGGAAAAGAAGGATCCGGGACGGTGTTTTTTACCGGATGCACTCTTAGATGTGTCTTTTGTCAGAACCATGAGATCGCAGCAAGCAAGATCGGAAAGGTTATCACAAGTGAACATCTGGCAGAGATATTTCTTCAATTGCAGGAAAAAGGAGCGAACAATATTAATCTTGTGACGCCGACACAATTCGTGCCACAGATTGTCCGCGCTCTTCGGATGGCGAAAGAGCAGGGACTGATGCTTCCAATCGTATATAATACTGGAGGGTATGAGAGAGTAGAAACCTTGAAAATGTTAGAAGGTCTGGTAGATATTTATTTGCCAGACCTCAAATATTTCAATGCAGAGCATGCGAAAAAGTATTCTATGGCAGAAGATTATCCGGAAGTTGCAAAGCTTGCTCTTGAAGAGATGGTCCGTCAGGTTGGAGCGCCGGTCTTTGATGAACGTGGAATAATGAAACGCGGAGTGATCGTCCGGCACCTGTTATTGCCGGGATGTCTGGCAGATGCGAAGCGAGTGGTAACATATCTTTATGAAACATATGGAGATCAGATTTATATAAGCCTCATGAGCCAGTATACGCCACTTGGAACACTGGATGTAGAAAAATATCCGGAATTAAATCGAACAGTGCCTGCATATGCATACGAAAGACTGATTGATTATGCACTTTCACTTGGTGTGACACAGGCATTTATCCAGGAGGGCGATGTGGCGAAAGAAAGCTTTATACCGCCGTTTACATTAGAAGGACTGTAAGAAAAAAGGATTGTGGAGCGTGCATAAAAATGGTACTATTAGTACTATACTTTAAAGAAAAGAGAGGTAGAATGAGGGAATGGAAAAAAGAAATGGGAAAGCACTGCTCCCAATAGCAGTATTTGTAGTTTTGTACCTGGGGCTTGGTATATTGTTTGAGTACGGTCTGAATATCGAGATGGGATTTTATAAAATTCCTGTTGTAGTAATATTCCTGGCAGCATTGCTCGTTGCCTGTGTGCAGAATCGTGCGCTTAACATGAAAGACAAGCTGGCCGTTATGGGAAAAGGAATCAGCGATCCGAACATTATTACAATGATCATAATCTTTATGCTGTCCGGTATTTTCGTAGGTATTGTAGGAAGAACATCGGCAGAAAGCGTTGCATATTTCATCTTATCACTGGTTCCACCACAGTTTGCGGTAGTTGTACTTTTTGTAGTAAGCTGTTTTGTTTCACTTGCAATGGGCACTTCCGTAGGAACCATCACTCTGATCGTACCGATCGGAATCGCAGTAGCAAAAGTATCCGGATTTAATTTGCCGGTCTGCATCGGATCTGTAATGAGTGGTGCTATGTTTGGAGATAACCTGTCATTTATCTCCGATACAACAATCGCAGCATGTAACGGACAGGGCTGTGAAATGAAAGATAAATTCAAAGAAAACTTTTTTATTGCACTTCCTGCAGCGATTGTCAGTATTATTATTTTATATATTTTATCAGTTAAAAATTACAATGGTGGATTTATCAAAGAAAAATACGAATTAATACAGATCATTCCATACATTCTTGTCCTCGCTGGTGGAATCATCGGATTTAATGTATTCCTCGTACTTCTTACAGGAATTTTAAGTGGTTCGATCATTATGATCGCAACAGGAATGGTAGCACCGACAGATCTGCTTGGAAATATGGGAACCGGAGCAGCCGGAATGTTTGAGACAAGTATGGTTGCGATCCTTGTAGCATCTATCTGTGCATTGATCAAAGAATATGGAGGATTTGCGGCGCTTTTACATTGGATAAAGAAAGTCTTCAAAGGAAGAAAAGGTGGACTTTTAGGAATGGGTCTGTTAGTAGGGCTGATGGATATTTCCACTGCGAACAATACAGTTGCTATCGTTATGGCAAACCCGATCGCAAAGGAAATGTCAAAAGAGTATGGAATCAGTTCTAAAAAGGCTGCGTCTATTCTGGATACGTTTTCCTGTGTGTTCCAGGGAATCCTTCCTTACGGAGCACAGATGCTAGTTGCAGTTTCCGCTGCAGCAAGCTTAGGAGAGACAGTCAGCGCATTTGAGATCCTTCCAATGCTGTTGTATCCTTACATGCTGTTGATCAGCTCGCTTGTATTTATAGCGTTTGGGAAAGAAAAACAGGAATAGGAAGAATCGATACAAACATGCTTACATATAAAAAGTACTCTATTGACATACTTTGTAATAACGGATTAGTATGAAATAAGAAATATTTTTATACGAGGTGACAAAAAATGAAACTGAAACAAATGATGGCAATTGGGTTATCAACAGCAATAGTTTTAGCTGCAATGCCAGGTGGAACAGTTGTATTAGCCAACGAAAAGCAGAGCAGTACAGCTACAGTAAGTAACGATGAGACAAGCAAGGACATTGCAAAAGAAACGTCCGAATATGGAAATCTTGTAGCCAGTGATACGATTGCAGACACGGATGTTACATGGAGCGTTTACGACAGTGGAACGCTTGTAATCGAAGGAACTGGTGTTACACCTGACTGGTCACCGTGGTTTGAATACAAAGAGCAGATCACGGATGTAATTATCGGTGATGGAATTACAACACTTGGCGAAAGAAACTTTATGAATTATCCAAATCTGAAGTCTGTTACTATGAAAGGAGCACTTTCCAAGATCAGTAATTCTGCATTCGAAGGATGTAAGAAACTTACAAGTATTACAGCATCAGGCAAAACAAATGCTGCCGGTAAAAAAGTGCTTCAGCTTGGGGAATGTGTATTTAAAGATTGTACTGGACTTAAAAGTGCAGAATTTTCCGGAAGTCTTGCAGTAGCAAAAAATGCATTTGAAGGATGTACAAGTCTCAACAGCATCACAGCAACAGATTCCGAGATGGCATTACTTGCAAATTATGCTTTTATAAACTGTACGAATCTTACAGAAGTGAATCTGCCGGGCAAACTGTTGATACAGGAAGGAGCCTTCTGTGATTGTACAAGCCTGAAAAAATTTGATTTTTCAAAAGTGTCCAGCCTTGGGAGAATAGCATTTTACAATTGCAGCAGTCTGGAAAGCATTGAATTTCCGGAAACAGTTACAGTGATTAATGACAGTACATTCCAGAATTGTAGCAGTCTGACATCACTGAACATTCCGGGGACTGTTAAAACAATCGGTGCAAATGCATTTTCTGGTTGTAAAAACCTCAAAGAACTGAAGATTGAAGATGGAGTTACAAGTATCGGTGAGTATGCGTTTACCGGTTGTGAAAATCTGGAAACAGTAACACTTCCTAAAACGGCAACAATTGGAGATTGTATTATTTCAGATTACAAACCAGTAAAAACAATCAGATATTCAGGAACAAGAGAAGAATGGTTAAAAGCTGGTTTGCATTCAGAGAATTTCTATAATGCAAAAGTGTATTATGAATACAAGGCAGATCATGAACATTCATTTGTAACTTATACATATACCTATCCGGATTCTTGTACAGAACCAGGAAAAAAAGTAACCGAATGTAAATACTGTGGTTATGTAAAGTCAGAAGAAGTGATTCCGGCAGCGCATAAATTTATGCCTTGGAAAACAACAAAGGCAGCCACAATTTTTGCACCGGCAGAGCAGACAAGAAGCTGTAGTGTATGTGGATATGAGGAAACAAGAAGCAACGGGAAAAAACTTCCTGCAACAATAAAAGTGAATGCAACAAAACTTCCGTTGAAAGTAAAACAGAAAACGACAGCATTAAAAGTCAGCGGACTTACAAAGGGAGATTCGATAGTCTCATGGAAATCCAGCAATTCAAAAGTTGTAAAAGTATCCGGAAAATCTAACGGAACATGCACACTTACAGCTGGAAGCAAAAAAGGAAAAGCAACGATCACTGTAACTTTGAAAAGTGGATTAAAGAAGAAGATTACAATTACAGTTCAGAAAGATGCTGTAAAGACTACAAAGATCACAGGAATTGCAAAAAGTCTGAAGCTGAAAAAGAATCAGACAGCAAAATTAAAAGCATCTGTAGCGCCACTGACAAGTCTTCAGAAAGTGACATACAAATCCAGCAATACGAAAGTTGCGACAGTTACTTCAAAAGGAGTTGTTAAAGCAAAGAAGAAGGGTACAGCTGTGATCACAGTGAAATCTGGAAGCAAAACAGTGAAATGTAAAGTGACAGTAAAATAAACAACAAGAAAGGGTGTGCAGTCGATAAACTGCGCACCCTTTTTACGTGTGCCAAGCATACGACAAAAAGGTCCGGTGGACCTTTTTTAGTGACGTGTGGCTGCTTGACTTGGTTCAATGATCTTCCAGTGCTTTATGGCTCTTGCATAAGTTTTTTGGGAACCACAAAGAGTATCTTTTCCTTTTTGTGTAACAATTACGGTTACCTTCGATGGCACATTGTAGAACATATAAGACAAACTGCTTTTTGTTTTGTCAAAGGTGAAATTTCGGATGTCCAGGGATTTTAGCCTTCTACAGTCAAAAAACATTGCACGCATGCCAGTGACATGTGAAGTGTTGAAATTACTTAAATTTAATGTGCTTAAAGCACTCGTTCCGTTGAACATATATTTCATGTCAGTAACTTTTGCTGTATCGAAATTGCGCAGATTTAACGTTTTGAGTTTGGCGCATTCAGCAAACATACTGGACATATTTTGCACGTTAGAAGTGTTAAAATTACTTACATTTAAAGATGTCAGCTTCTGGCATCCGGCAAACATACCTTCCATACTGGTTACTTTGGCAGTGTTTAATTTTCTTACATTCAAAGATTTTAAGTTATGACAATAAGCAAACATGTAATTCATTTTTTGAACTTTCTTAGTGTTGAAAGTGCTTACATCTAACCGAGATAATCGAATGCAGGAATAAAACATTTTTGTCATTCTCTTAGCACTTTTGGTGCTGAAATGACTCAGATTCAGTCTTGTTAATTTGTTGCAGGTAGCAAACATACCGGACATGTTTGTTGCGGCACTCGTATTGAAATTTTTCATGTTCTTAAAAGTTGTCACTTTAGTCATTCCGGCAAAATACAAGGAGCAGTTTTTCGGTTTGACCATTCCCTTGAATTGGATGCTTGTTACTTCTCTTTTGTTTATTAAGTCACTCGGTCTGGCTACTCTTTTGTTTTCAAGAACGCGTCTGCCTCTCTGTGGTACGATTCTCTTTTGTGATACTACCAAATTCCCGTTCGTATATAAGCAACAATAAACTTTACTTACCGGTTTTGATGCCGCTTTTGCTTTCATTGGTGATGATAAGCAGCACACCATCATCAAAAGCGAGAGTGTAAATAGGATTTGTTTTGTGATTTTTTTTGACATATGAATTCTCCTTTAGATAATGACATTGGAAACATTTTGCAAGCAAAAAAGTTGTCTCTGATGTAGATGTATGTTCAAATGCCTAGTATCCTATATTTTACCTCTTTTTGGGGCGGATTTCAACGATGAGATCGTAATGTTTTCTTGAGGAATAAAGTCAAAACTATAGTTATATTTTAAAGGTTTCCAGATCGTCCGGAACATATAAATTTCCGTGATAATATTGTTTCCCTTCTGCAGTATAGAGCTTTTTCCTCTCAGTCAGATGTGTTCTTCCGTATGATAAAGGAGCAAATTTGGAATTCCAAGGGCTTCCGCCAGCTGACACGCCTCTTTTACAGTGCTGTGATGTTTCTCATAAGGTTTGAATTTATCAGCTTCTGAAAAAAGACAGAAGGCTTCGTGGAGTAACCAGTCACTTCCTTTTACGTATGGTTCATTTTCCTCGTTGTATGGTTCATCGCCTACGCAGGTGAATTTTTTGTTATCTGAGATTTCCATAGTGAATCCAAATTGTTTTGCCTTGGTAGAGTGTATATCAAAAAAGGTTACTGGACAGTTAAGAATTGTTCGTTTGCTTCCATTTTCCACGATCTCAAACTGTATGCGGTTGTTCATATGCTTACAAACTTTCTGCTGAATCGTCATATTTGCGATTGCCTGAATTTTTTCTGCAAGCTCTGCATGACAATAAATGCGAAGAATTCCATCGTATTTTCCCTGATTCATATGTTGACCGATGATTCGAATGAGCCAGATAACACCAAGAACATGGTCAACATGCTCATGGGTAACAAAGATATCATGGATATCGTTAATATCAATTTTTGTATCTTTGAGTACCTTCAATATACGGTTCCCACCACCGGCATCGATTAAAAAATGTCTGTTTTTGTCAGAAAGTGCAAAACAAGTGTTGTAGCATTCGGAAACAGCAGCGTTTCCAGTTCCTAAAATTGTAAGTTTCATTTGTCTGGTTCCTTTCTTTTTGTAAATATATAATATTGTACATCTTATAAATATCTCAGTCGAGAAGACTCCCACTTCTTTCAGGTGGTGAGTAATAACAAATTTG
>JAUNTC010000062.1 GCA_030538915.1 Lachnospiraceae bacterium
TCGGATCAACGAAAAACTCCACAATGTAAAACATGGCCTTGCCCTAACAAAAAAACGCCCTTACCTGACTAAAAATCAGATAAGGACGATTATCAACCGTGTTACCACCTTATATTCACCAACAGACTTACATCTGCCAGTCTCACTGGGTCTGCGTGTTCACAAACCTTCGCACAATAACGTGTGCCAAACGTCGCAGCCTACTTTTCTGTCGAAACAAATATCTTTTCGACCTTTCGGTGCGCAGCTCCGGGATGTATTCACAATCTCGTCCTTTGTGTGCCTCTCACCAGCCGGCAGCTCTCTGTACAGGTGTCAGGATTGTTACTTCTTCTCTTCTTCGCCTTTAAAATATTCCTGTGTTGTTTACAAGACTAACTTATTTACTCCGTTTTGTCAACCCTATAATATGGACAATGTTGTTTTAAGCACTGTTCGTTCTCATCAGCAAATGTGCAGACGATTTTTTCCGGCATCTCCATCTTCACGCCAAACTCTTCTTCTACAAACGCCACAGCCTCTGTTACAGCCTTAAAGGAATCTCTTTTACAGCATCTTGGTCCACCCACTTCGCCAATTGCCTTCAAAGCTCTGCCTGTCATAAGATTCGCACGTCCCCAGGATTTTCCCGTAAGCGGTGTTGCCTTTGATATGACACTCATGAAAATACCTGTGCTGACAGCCGCACCACAGCACCCCCACATGCCACAGGTGCCCCCCGGGCAGCCACTTCCGCGGCGTTTGATCTCCTCCAGTGCAGTTTCAAAACAATCCACCTTACCGCCTGCATTTCGGTAAGCTGCAAACAACGCAGCTCCAACAAGAATGTGGTGCTCCGGTCCATGCATATAAATATACGGATTCTCCATAATCTCCTGCACAATTTCAATCGGATTTTTCGAAGTCGTCTTTGAAACACCTTCCATGATCACTTCAATTCCTTTTTTCTCGTGACATTCATCACATACAAAATGTCCATCCTCACAGCTTGCATAACTTTCAAACTTGCGATGGCACATCACGCACTCCATCTCTTTTGCCGTTTCCGTGTAAATGATCGGCTTTCCACATACCAGGCATGCGCCTTCTCCTCTTGTCATACCCAAATACCTCTCTTACTTCTATTTTCCAAGCAAAAAAATCACTTCCAGGTTCAAATTCTATCCTAAAAACACAACATCATCTTCCGGCTTCTCGGCAGGTGTAAGCTCCTCCAGATAGAGAACCGGCTGTTTTGTATCTTTATACATAACTGACTCATACTCAAATCTTGCACGCACGCGCACCCACTCGTTCTTCTTCACCTTCGTACCGTCCGTTATTTTGCACGGATAACCGTAGTAGCGAACGTCATTTGCACAGCAGGTCATGATCTTACGAACCGGTACAAACATATTAGCACCGATGCCTCTTGGAAGCATTACCTGTGCTATAAACTCAATTTCCTTATGCAGATAAAGCTCCGGATGATCGTAAGCATCCACATACCATACTCCAAAATCAATGTCATCGATGACAATCTTATCACCCTTCACATCGTATGGAAGATCATCCTCTGAAGGCTCAATGATTTTTCCTTCCAGGTCTTCGAAAATAAGCTGTGCCATCGGATTCTGCACTTTCAGCGCACGGCGAAATCCCGCACGACTCATGTTGCGGTCACAACGATTTACGATGATCAGCGATGATTCCATCAGTTGCTCCATCAGCATATTACGCATATTCATAAGATACATATCCAGCGTAGTTCCATCGACAGTTGAATAAATTCCTGAAATCTCCCATCCTCGTGGATAGCGCATTCCAAGCAATGTATCCAGCTTCCACATGCCGTTATATTCAATAACAACCTGCGCCGGATGATAGTTCTTCATGCAGTTTTTAAAAAATGTAGAATTCAGCTGGCTTTCTTCTTCAATCTGAAGCATAACCATATCATTTTCTTTTAAATATTCCGGCGAATACTCCACTTCCCCTTCTTCACACACGATAAGAAGTGTAAGTCCTGGATCGATCCATTCCTGGGTCATCAAAGTTTCTTTGACAAGCGTACTCTTACCACTGTCTAAAAAACCGGTACAGATATAAACTGGTGTCATTCCCATTATTTCATCCCTCTGTTTTCTATCTATTTATTTCAAATTTCATTTTACAAGTGGAACAGTCTGACCAGATCTTCTTCCTTGAGATCCGTTCCGATCACACAAATACGTCCTGTGTAATCTGCCTGGCAATGACGTGTCTCATACTCTTCCGGAACAAGGTCAAACTGTCTCCATGTGCCATCTTCCATTGCGATAATACCTTTGGAACGAAGGATTGTTCCATAACCATCTGTTGCAGAGAGGGCTTTCAAAATCAGATCCAGCTCTTCCTCTGTATACTTGTGCGCTGTCTCCTTGCCCCAGCTTGTAAATACTTCATCTGCATGGTGATGTCCATGGTGATCGTGTTCGTGATCATGTCCGCAACCGCATCCGCACGCATGTCCGTGCTCATGGTCGTGGTCATGCTCATGGTGGCCACAGCAGCTATGCTCCTCATGGTCGTGGTGATGCTCGTGATGGCCGCAGCAGTCATGCTCCTCATGCTCGTGGTGATGCTCATGATGGCCGTGTCCTTCTTCATCCTCAAATAATCCTTCAATCTCTGCACCAGCATGAAGGGCATGTAAAATAGCCTCTTTACTAAGCTGATCCCAAGGTGTGGAAATGATTGCTGCATTTTCATTCTCCTCACGGAGTGTCTTTACGCAATCTTCTACTTTCTCGTCTGTCATCATCTGTGTACGGCTGACAACGATCGTTGATGCATGCTGTACCTGATCTTCAAAAAATTCACCGAAGTTCTTAAGATACATCTTCGCCTTCTTACCATCAACAATTGTAATTCTTCCTTCAATTTCGATATCTGCATCTTTCTTCACATTTTCAATTGCACGTGCTACATCTGAAAGCTTACCAACTCCAGAAGGCTCGATGATCACACGATCCGGTTTGTACTCTTCTAAAACCTGTACCAGTGCTTTGCTGAAATCACCAACCAATGTACAGCAGATACATCCGGAGTTCATCTCTGTAATCTCAATTCCGGCATCTTTAAGGAATCCGCCGTCAATTCCAATCTCACCGAATTCATTCTCGATCAGAACAAGTTTCTCTCCAGCAAATACATCCTGTACTAACTGTTTGATAAATGTAGTCTTTCCGGCTCCAAGGAATCCAGAAATAATGTCAACTTTTGTCATTTTATATTTACCTCTTTTCTGTATGTGTATGTAAATTAATCTGTTCGCCTAACATCACTATTTTACCACAAAGTGTTCTTTGCTTCTAGACTGAAATAAAAATAGCAGTATCTCAAGCCCCCTTAAAAATACTGCTATTTCGTAACTAAACTTTGTAATATTTAATTTTTATAATGTTTAACTTTGTTATGTTCTAACTTGATATTACAGAATTCCACCTACAGACAGGAATAATGGTGCAAATACAAGTGAAACGATTGTCATTAACTTGATCAGGATGTTGATAGACGGTCCTGAAGTATCCTTGAACGGATCTCCTACTGTATCTCCAACAACGGCAGCTTTGTGAGCTTCGCTACCTTTTCCACCATGATTTCCATCTTCGATAAATTTCTTAGCATTATCCCATGCTCCACCGGCGTTGGACATGAAGATTGCCATCATAACACCTGTTACAAGTGCTCCGGCAAGAAGTCCACCAAGTGCGGATGGTCCAAGTAACAGACCTACAGCTAATGGAGAGATAACTGCCATTACACCAGGAACTAACATCTCGTGAAGAGCTGCTGTTGTAGAGATAGCAACACATGACTTGTAGTCCGGTTTCTCTTTTCCTTCCATGATTCCCGGCATCTCTTTGAACTGACGTCTAACTTCCTCGATCATCTGATATGCTGCCTTAGAAACAGAAGACATTGTCATAGCAGAGAAGAGGAATGGAAGCATACCACCGATGAATAATCCAATGATTACACGGCTGTCAAGAATATCAATATTCTTTAACTTAACTGCTTCTGCATAAGAAACGAATAATGCAAGAGCTGTTAAAGCTGCAGAACCGATGGCAAATCCTTTACCCATAGCTGCAGTTGTGTTACCAACAGCGTCAAGCTTATCTGTAATTTTACGAACATTTGGCTCAAGTCCTGACATCTCAGCAATACCACCGGCATTGTCTGCGATTGGTCCATAAGCATCAACGGCTACTGTAATAGCAGTTGTAGATAACATACCAACAGCTGCAAGAGCGATACCGTAAAGTCCGCTTACTGTAAATGCAACAAAAATACCAACACAGATCAATAAGATCGGGATAGCTGTAGATCTCATACCAACAGCGATACCGCTGATGATAGTTGTAGCAGATCCTGTCTCAGACTGGTCTGCAATCTCTTTAACAGATTTGTAATCTCCAGAAGTATAAACCTCTGTGATGATACCGATGAGAAGTCCAACGATAAGTCCGGCTGTTACAGAGATAGCTGCGTTAAAGTTGTCGAAGCAATATTTACTTGCCGCAAATGCAACGATAACTACTAAAATACTTGAAACATAAGAGCCCATCTTAAGAGCTTTGTGTGGATTGGAATTTTCATCACCCTTAACGAAGAATGTTCCAAGGATAGAAGAAATAAGTCCAAGTCCAGAAATAAGAAGCGGGAATAATGCTCCGGATACCTCGAAGTATACAACTCCAAGTGTCAGTGCGGAAATAAGAGCTCCAACATAAGACTCGAATAAGTCAGCTCCCATACCGGCAACGTCACCTACGTTATCTCCAACGTTATCAGCAATAACGGCTGGGTTACGCGGATCGTCTTCCGGGATACCTGCTTCAACTTTACCTACAAGGTCAGCTCCAACGTCAGCAGCTTTTGTATAGATACCACCACCAACACGGGCAAATAATGCGATAGAAGATGCTCCTAAACTGAATCCAGAAAGGACATCAACGTTCTTAGTGATCACGTAAATTGCGCTTACTCCAAGAACTCCAAGACCAGCAACGCACATACCCATTACAGCACCACCTGAAAATGCGATTGAAAGTGCACGGTTCATTCCGGACTCTTTCGCTGCGTTTGCTGTTCTGACATTTGCTTTTGTAGCAACTGTCATACCACAGTATCCGGCTAATGTAGAGAACAGAGCTCCTACTACAAAGCATACTGCAGTTACCCAGCTCTTGATACCAACTCCGATCAAGACAAATAAAACGAGCACGAATATAACAAGAATTTTATATTCTGCTGTTAAGAAGGCCTGGGCACCTTCGCTGATCGCCCCTGCGATCTCCTTCATTCTGTCATTTCCTGCGCTCTGCTTACTAACTTTCGCTGCGAGATAGGCAGCAAAAAGTAAAGCGATGATTCCAAACACAGGAATGATCACAAATAAATTATCCATAATTAAACCCTCCCACAAGTTTAGTGTTTTTTATGATAACACATTTACATACCAAATTAAAACCTTTTTTTCAAATTATATAATTTTATACAATTTTTTATAGAGTTTTTCTATAAAGCTTGTTGTTTTTCCATTACAGTTTTGTTCTATTTTTTCTGCAATTATCTGACACTTTCATTATCGTCATACTTGATCTCCACAAGCACAAGTCCATTGGCCGGCGCCGTCACGCCTGCTGCCGTCCGTACCTTTTCGTTCAAAATCTCCTTCACGCGCTCCGGCTCATAAAATCCGCGTCCTACTCGGATCAACACCCCGGCGATAATGCGGACCATATTATATAGAAAACCATTTCCGGTAATGCGGATTGTAATATCTTCCCCGTTTTGTAAAATATCAAGCGAATACACCGTTCGGACTGTATCCTCCACATTTGTCTTAATATTACAAAAACTGACGAAATCATGCTCGCCGATAATATAGGCTGCTCCTCTTTTCATCGCCTCCACATTCAGAGGGAAAGATACATGACTGCTGTATCTTCGCTTCAACGGATTGTTCATCGGCGAATTGTAAATATGATACTCATACGTCTTCGTCACATGATCCTGATATCTTGGATGCCAGGCAGTTGGCACTTCGCAGGAATGCCGGATGACAATATCATCCGGCAATTTCTGATTCAGTGCATAAGCCATTCGTTCCGGCGGGATGGATGAACTGGTATCGAAAACAGCTACATTCCCCAATGCATGTACACCTGAATCTGTACGACTTGCTCCGATAATATGAATATCCTCTCCCGTCACTTTGCTGATTACTCTATTTAATACTTCTTCTACAGTAATTCCATTTGGCTGGACCTGCCATCCGCAGTAGTCCGTGCCATCATAGGAAACTGTCAGTTTCACTCTTCTACTCATCGCACTCTCCTAGAATATCCACAAATGGAATTTCACACCACGGCCGATCAGCACAACTGCGACCAGATACACGATCACAACTATATATGCCGTGTAATCTCTTCCTTTATAGCGAAGAGGTTTCATTTTCGTGCGCCCCTCTCCACCGCGGTAACATCTTGCCTCCATCGCCATCGCAAGATCATTGGCACGACGGAATGCGGATACAAAAAGCGGAACTAAAATTGGCACCATACTCTTTGCTCTCTGCAAAATATTGCCACTTTCAAAGTCTGCTCCTCTTGCCTGCTGCGCTTTCATGATCTTATCCGTCTCGTCTAATAAGATAGGGATAAATCGCAGCGCGATTGACATCATCATTGCAATTTCATGAACCGGCACACGGACCTTATTCAACGGATGAAGCACTGCTTCAATTCCATCTGTAAGTTCATTCGGTGTCGTCGTAAATGTCATCATAGAAGATCCGATAATCAGATAGATCAATCGGATTGCCATATAAACCGCTGTTCGCAGACCACCTTCTGTGATCGTAAAGATCCACGCATGGAATAATACATTCCCCTGTCTTGTAAGGAACAGGTTGAAAAGCACGGTGATCATAAGTAACATCACAACCGGCTTCAAGCCTTTCACAATATAGGAAAGAGGCACTCTCGATATGCGGATCACACAGATTAAGAACAGTGTCGTCACAAGATACCCAGGAATACTGCTGAATAAAAACAGCGAAATGAGATAAAGAAGTGTTGCGATCAGTTTCACTCTCGGATCCAGTCTGTGGATCGGGCTCTTCGCCGGATAATATTGTCCTATTGTAATATCTCGAATCATGATCTTATCTCCAATGCCTTCTGAATCTGTCTTGCCGCTTCCTCTACGGTCGTAACATCTGGTTCCACAGATAATCCCGCTTCTTTCAGGTCATGCATAATGTATGTCACCTGAGGTGCTGCAAGTCCCACCTTCTCCAATTCCTTATAATGCTCAAACACCTTACGCGGGCAGTCATTGTAAAGAACTTCACCTTTATTCATAACAATGATACGATCTGCGTATCTTGCAATATCTTCCATACTGTGGGACACAAGAATGACCGTCATATCCCTCTGCTCATGTAAATATGCGATCTGATCTAAAATGTCATCGCGCCCTTTTGGGTCAAGTCCCGCCGTAGGCTCATCCAATACAAGCACTTTCGGGTGCATCGCCAGAACACCTGCAATAGCTACGCGTCGCTTCTGTCCACCGGACAGTTCAAACGGAGAAGCATTATAATATTTTTCCTTCAACCCTACAAGCTTCAAAGCTTCCAGTGCGCGTTGCATACATTCGTCCATATTCAACCCTTGATTTTTTGGGCCAAAGCAGACATCGCTCATAACATCCACTTCAAAAAGCTGATGCTCCGGATACTGGAACACAAGCCCAACCTGGTTTCGAAGCTCCCGCATATTGTATCCTGGCTCGTAAATATTCTTTCCTTCATAATAAAGAGCGCCGGAAGTAGCTTTCACAAGACTGTTCAGATGCTGGATCAGCGTAGACTTGCCGGATCCTGTATGCCCAATAATACCAACGAACTCTCCATGCGGGATCTCAAGGCAGATGTCCTTCAAAGCCTGCTTTTCATAGGCGGTCCCTGCACTGTATATATAATTTAAATGTTCTATTTTAATCGACATAATGCTTCCACCAACTCTTCTTTCTTAAGGATCCCTGCCGGAATATCAAGTCCTTCTTTACGAAGGGTATCCGCAAGGAGTGTGACCTGTGGTACATCTAAACGATATTCCTTCAGCTTATCAACATCGGAAAATATTTCCTTCGGTGTTCCCTGCATCACTACATGTCCGTGATCCATAACATAAATCTTATCTGCATCGATAACTTCTTCCATATAGTGTGTAATCAAAATGACGGTCACATGCTTTTCTCTCCGCAGTTTTTCCACCGTCTTTAACACTTCTTTTCTTCCCACCGGGTCAAGCATCGCCGTCGGCTCGTCGAGAACGATACATTTTGGCTCCATAGCAACGACACCGGCAATGGCCACACGCTGTTTCTGTCCTCCGGACAGTTTATTCGGCGAGTGGTGTCTATATTCTAACATGCCAACTGCATTTAAGCTTTCTTCCACACGGGTCCAGATCTCATCCGTCGGAACACCTAAGTTCTCCGGCCCAAATCCGACATCCTCTTCCACAACCGTACCGATGATCTGGTTGTCCGGATTTTGAAATACCATTCCGGCTGCCTGTCTGACATCCCAAAGATGCTCCGGTTCCTTCGTATTCCATCCGTTGACCCACATGGTGCCGCCGTTTGGAACAAGAATTGCATTCATATGCTTGGCCAGTGTCGATTTCCCAGAACCATTATGTCCAAGGATCGCAATAAACTGCCCTTCCTTCGCATCAATATCAACCCCATCGATAGCACGGTAAGAACCGATCACATTGCCTTCCTCGTCTCGCTTTTCATATTCAAATATCAGATTGTCTGTCTGAACCATGTCCATCTTGATATTCCTCCAAAATCAACTAGAACTATACGTTGATAAAACATCGCGCTGCACCTTTTATAGATGCAGCACGCATATTTTTTTACAAAATCACTTATGAAATCTTTTCCGGCTCCGGATAAGTCTCTCCGAATGTCTCTACTGTTACTTTCTTCATTCTCTGCTCTTCTAATGGTCTGTCGCTGTAGTCTGTATCTGTCTCTGCGATCTTATTTACAACGTCCATACCTTCTGTGATCTTACCAAATGCAGCATAAGCTCCGTCAAGATGCGGAGAAGTCTTGTGCATGATAAAGAACTGAGATCCTGCTGAATCCGGATGCATAGATCTTGCCATAGAGATCACACCTTCCGTATGTGCCAGGCTGTTTGCGTAACCATTCTGCATAAACTCACCGCGGATGGAATATCCCGGGCCACCCATTCCGGATCCGTCCGGACATCCGCCCTGGATCATAAATCCACTAATTACGCGATGGAAAATCAGTCCATCGTAAAATCCTTTATTTACTAAAGAAATAAAATTGTTAACTGTATTCGGAGCAACTTCCGGGTACAGTTCTACTTTCATAATATCTCCATTTTCCATTTCAAATGTTACAACTGGATTTGCCATATTCATATCCTCACTTTTCTAATCAATCGTTTTTCTATCATCCCTTTAGAATCCGTCTCTTTTTGAGATTCAAAGTTTATTGTAACGGAAAACCTGTCAAAATACAATATTATTCCGCAAATTCTCCACCAATATCAAACCCGTGATCCATCGGGCCACTTCCAGCACCCAGATCAAGCATAGCAGATAAGGCACCGGAAATGTATGCCTTCGCACGCTCCACTGCTTCTTCCAGCCCATAGCCTTTTGCCAGGTTCGATGCAATGGCGCTTGAAAGGGTACATCCCGTTCCGTGAGTATTCGGATTATCGATTCGTTTTCCATAAAACCAGCGGCTTTTCCCATCTGCATAGAGAAGGTCATTTGCATCGTTGATCTGATGGCCACCCTTTAAGAGCACTGCACAGTGATACGTTTCACAGAGCATTTTCGCAGCTTCTTCCATATCATCTGCCGAAGTGATCTTTCTTCCGGATAATACTTCCGCCTCCGGAATGTTCGGCGTGATCACCGTTGCAAGCGGAAACAATTCCTTTTTCCACACTTCCTTCGCTTCTTCGCTTATAAGGCTGGAACCGCTTGTAGATACCATGACCGGATCTACGACAATATTTTCTGCTTTATATTCTCGCAGCTTGCCGGCGATCATTTTCACAAGATCTCCGGAAGCAACCATTCCGATTTTCACTGCATCCGGGTAAATGTCTGTAAATACAGCATCCAACTGCTGCCCTAAAAATTCTGGTGTCACTTCAAAAATCCCGGTCACACCAAGTGTATTCTGCGCCGTCAGCGCTGTAATGGCACTCATTGCATAAACGCCATTTGCCTGCATCGTCTTCATATCCGCCTGGATTCCTGCGCCGCCACTGCAATCACTTCCTGCGATCGTAAGCGCCGTCTTTTTTGTCCCGGCGCATTTATCTGTAAAATCAAGCTTCGCTGCCGCTGTCACAAGATCACCGGCATAATAATCTGCGATTTTCTTTAATATTTCCTGTCCCGCCTCGCTAAAACGATCATACACCCCCACAAGAACAAAGCCTGCTTTTTTCGCACTCGTGGCACCGTGGATGGCATCTTCAAATACAAGGATTTCAGAAGGCTCTAATCCCAGCTCCTTTGCACAGGCATGGTAAATGTCCGGCTGATCCTTTCCGGCACCTACATCGTCACAAGTATAAATATTTTTAAAGCAATTAAGAATTCCAAGTCTTTCAAAAGCCGCTTTTATGAGACGTTTGTCACTGGAAGTCGCTACCATCATCGGCACCTTCGCTTCTTTCAGTCTGCTAAGAAGTTCTCTTGCTCCTGCCTTTAATGGCGCCTCTTCTTCATAAAAGTGTGCGACTTCTTCCAGCATTGCATCCTTCAATATCTCTTCCGGCTCGTCCAGTGCATATTTTTTCTTTACATAAGCGACGCCTTCATCGATAGTCATGGCAAACAGTTTTTGCCCCAGCCCTTCCTCCGGCTCAATACCGATATTTCGAAGGGTGCGCTCACCTACGTCCTCCCAGATTTCCATGGAATCCAACAGTGTTCCATCTACATCGAAAATAACGCCTCTGATCTCTTTGCTTCCTAATTTCACAGCTGTCACCTCAATTTCTTTGCACTTTAAGTCGAACATCCTTTACGCTTCCACGATTGCTTCTATACGTTTTCGAAGTTCCTTCGTGCCTGCTTCAATATCATCCTGGGCAAAGATCGCACTCACTAAGGCAACCCCTGCAATCTTCGTTCCGGCAAGCTCCTTCATATTTTCCTTCGTGATGCCACCAATAGCAACAACCGGGATATCCACAGCTTCACATACTTCACGGATTCGCTTGGGACCAACTTCTACCGCATCCGTTTTCGTTCCTGTCACAAATGCCGCACCAACACCAAGGTAATCTGCACCCTGCTCCTTTGCTTTTAACGCCTGCTCCACTGTTCTTGCAGACACACCGATTATTTTATCCGGTCCAAGCTTTTTGCGCGCCTCTTTCACTTCCATGTCATTTTGTCCTACATGGACTCCATCCGCATCAATGTTTACTGCAAGTTCCACATCATCATTGATAATAAGCGGCACACGATATGCATTACAAAGCTTTTTGATCTCTTTTGCTTCTTCTAAAAATGCTTCTTTACTCAGCTCTTTCTCGCGAAGCTGCAAAAATGTCACGCCGCCTTTTAACGCCGCTTCCACCTGCTCATAAAGTGTCTTCTCTCCGAGCCAGTGGCGGTCTGTCACTGCATATAACAGTAAATCTTTTTTATTGCAATTCATAATCTGCTCCTTCTTTCAGGCATTTTAATAAAGTTCTCTATATACTTCTTCCATCTGCGCAACCGTCGGTTTCACATAACTCTGATTCAAAAGTCTCTGCTGGCTTTCTTCCACACTTACTGCAAAGCTATGGATTTCTTCTTCCTTCATGCCATACTCGCGCAGTTTCTTGCGGCTGATGATCTGATCTAACAACTCCTGCAGCTTCTCATAGACAACCGCTTCCTCGCAATTTAATGTCTTTGCAAGAAATGCATTGAGTTTCAAGATCTTGCCTGTCGGATTCATTTTCGAATAAGCGGCAAACACCGCAGTCAAAAACTGATAGTTCGCTTCTCCATGTGCTACATGATACATTCCGCTCAGCGGATAAGACATGGCATGCACCATTCCGGTTCCCGCATTGCCAAATGCGATTCCTGCCAGGTTGCTGGCTACAAGAAAATCGTCCAAAAGCTCCATACGATATTCTTTCCCATTGGATGCGATTTTTTCAAAACCGCTTAAGATCATCTCCATTGCCTTCTCACCGAACATCTCTGTATAGAGATTTGCTCTTGGTGACACGTAAGACTCGATCGCATGGATAAATGCATCGATGGCACTTGTAGCGAAAAATTCATATGGAAGCTCCTTCAGAAGTTCCGGGATTAAAATTGCCTCATCTGCATAAAGCTCATCGATAGCCAGTCCTAATTTACTGTGAATGGATGTAATCTCTGTAATGGAAATGTTGGAAACTTCCGATCCAGCTCCACAAGTTGTCGGTACCGCAAGAAGTGTGCGCACTTTTTTGATTGGCACTTCTCTTCGATAATACTGCTCTGCCTTTACCTCTCCATCCAACACTAAAATCTTCGCCATATCGATCACCGCACCACCACCGATCGCAACGATACGTTTGTAATCTCCTTTTCTAAAATCCGCAAGTAGTGCATCTACCATCTCGTCGTTTGGCTCGCCTGCCCCATATTTGCTCTTATACTCTACATGAGCCTTCAATCCAAGCGGTGCAAAATAAGTATCGTAGATTCGTCTCGTAGCAAGGATAAAATCATTCTTCCCAATCTGGTGCTCCTCCACAAAGCTTTTTACATCTTCGTACTTTTGGATTACTGGTTTCTCCTGAAATAATTTCATAGTCGATTCCCCCTTGTTAAATATAGATTGATATAATCACAACCACCGGCTTAGCCGGTGGTTTGCTTTGACCCTATAAGGGTCTG
>JAUNTC010000142.1 GCA_030538915.1 Lachnospiraceae bacterium
GGCTTAAATAAAAGATTCTTTATAATATTTCTAAAAATGAAGTGTCAAAGACCCGTAAGGAAATAATAAGAAGGAAGATGCCTGGTTGTGTTTTGCATAGAAAAAGGCTATAATAGAAGAAACATATATACATACGCAGGAGGAATGCAAAATGAAAATTTATGACACAGTTAACAAAACAGAGGTAGAAGTAAATGGAACAGATGGATTAGTTCAGATCATGAAAGATGGTCGTCAGGTAGATTTACATCTCAAAGAGAAGAAATCTGATGAAGACGGATATATGACATGGGATGTAGAACACTGGTCAAGCGTAGACGGAAAAAGATTCATCCGTTGCTATTCATTAGAGGGTCGTGTATTAAGTGAGTCTACAGGCCATAACATCTATGATTTGGCAAATGATTTTAAGCCGGAAGAAGCTGCGAAAATCGAATTAAGCTAGTCTTTTTAATTAGATTCTAAAAAAAGAATAAATACTGTTGACAAACGAAAACAGGAGTGCTACATTATTAATCGAAAGATGTTAGCACTCCTTTTTATTGAGTGCTAATAATTAAAAATCCGAAAGGAGGAAAGCTGATGTTAGAAGAACATGGACTCAGTGATCGAAAGTTGAAAATCTTACATGCGATCATACAGACATATTTAGAAAGCGGAGAGCCGGTAGGTTCTAGAACCATTTCCAAGTATACAGATCTCAATCTCAGTTCGGCGACGATCCGCAACGAGATGGCAGACCTTGAAGAATTAGGTTATATCATACAGCCACATACATCGGCAGGACGTATTCCTTCGGATAAAGGCTACAGATTATATGTAGATATGTTGATGCAGGAGAAGGAACAGGAGTTAAGCGATATGCAGGAGCAGATGCTTCAGAAAGCAGACAAGATGGATCAGCTCTTGAAGCAGGCAGCGAAGGTACTCGCGAATAATACAAATTATGCAACGATGGTTTCCACTCCGATGAACAATTTGAATAAGATCAAGTTTATTCAGTTGTCACTGGTAGACGAAGATCAGGTGATCGCGGTGATCGTCCTTGGCGGCAACGTGATCAAGAACAAGATTATTCCACTTGATGAGCCTCTCAGCAATGAGAACCTGTTGAAGCTTAACATGCTTTTGAATACAACATTGAACGGGATGTCCATTGAAGAGATCAACTTAGGACTGATCGCAAGATTGAAGGAACAGGCCGGTATTCACAGTGAAGTGATATCGAATGTACTTGATGCAGTTGCAGATGCCATACAGATCGATGAAGATATGCAGATCTACACAAGCGGTGCAACGAACATTTTTAAATATCCGGAGCTTAGCGACAAGCAGAGTGCACAGGATATCATCAGTGCATTTGAAGAAAAGCAACAGCTTACAGACCTTGTAACCCAGACACTTTCCCAGGAAGAGAACACCGGCATTCAGGTTTATATCGGTGATGAGTCACCGGTACAGAACATGAAAGACTGCAGTGTCGTAACCGCAACGTATGAATTGGGTGAAGGTATGAAGGGAACGATAGGAATTATCGGACCGAAGCGAATGGATTATGAACATGTTTTAAAATCTATGAAGCGTCTTCAGACCGAACTGGATGAGATGTTTCATAAGAAAGAATAAGAAAGGTGGCAATACCCTTGGAAGATATGAAAGAGAAGAGTCAGGAAGAGATGGTAAAGGAAGCTGTGGAAGAAGCAAAGAAAACAGCGAAGGAAGCCAACGAAGAAGCTGACAGCAAAGAAGAAACAGCAGAAACCGAAACAGAAGAAAAGGAAGAAGCCGGAGAGGAAGAGAAAAAGTCCGGTAAGAAGTTATTCGGTAAGAAAGATAAAAAGGACGAGAAAATTGAGGAACTGACTGACAGACTCACTCGTCAGATGGCAGAGTTTGATAACTTCCGCAAACGTACAGATAAGGAGAAAACTCAGATGTACGAAGTTGGAGCGAAAGATATCATAGAAAAGATTCTTCCGGTTGTAGATAATTTCGAAAGAGGATTGGATGCAGTAAAGGAAGAAGACAAAGAAGATCCATTTGTCCAGGGAATGGAGAAGGTGTACAAGCACCTGATGACAACACTGGAGGGAATCGAGGTGAAACCTATCGAAGCGGTAGGACATGAATTTGACCCGAATTTCCACAACGCAGTGATGCATGTGGAAGATGAAAACTTTGGTGAGAATATTGTTGCCGAAGAATTCCAAAAAGGTTATATGTACCGTGACTCCGTTGTGAGGCACAGTATGGTAAAAGTAGCAAATTAGTACAATTTAGAGAATAGAACAGGAGGACATTTATTATGGGTAAAATCATTGGTATTGACTTAGGTACAACAAACAGCTGTGTTGCTGTAATGGAAGGTGGACAGCCAACAGTTATCGCAAATACAGAAGGAGCAAGAACAACACCATCGGTAGTTGCATTTACAAAAACAGGAGAGCGT
>JAUNTC010000143.1 GCA_030538915.1 Lachnospiraceae bacterium
GGTACAAAAAGGGAGATGCGAAAAAACTCAATCGAGTTTTTTCACATCCCCTTTACTGTTTCAAAATATTCTATTGTTCTCTAAAATGAATCTGTCCTGTGGACGCATCCATGCCATCTACGATTGCCAGTGACTCTAACTGGAATCCCAAGTTACGGATCACTCTTCCGCCTGTCTGGAAGCCTTTCTCAATCACGATTCCAATACCTTCTACCGTTGCTCCTGCGGACTGTACGATTTGGATCAGTCCCTGCAATGCACATCCATTTGCGAGGAAATCATCGATCAGTAATACATGATCATCTTCATCTAAAAACTTCTTGGCAACGATCACCTGATTCTTACACTTGTGTGTGAAAGATTCTACCTCAGCCACATACATCTCACCTTCTAAGTTAATGCTCTTCGTCTTCTTCGCAAATACGACCGGAACATTAAAATACTGTGCCACGATACAGGCAATTCCTATACCGGAAGCTTCTATCGTAAGAATCTTGTTGATTTCTTTGCCTTCAAAACGTTTCTTAAATTCCCTTCCCATCTCATTGAAAAGTTCAATATCCATCTGATGATTCAGGAAGCTGTCTACTTTAAGTACATTCCCCTCTTTTACAATACCGTCTTTTGCAATACGTTCTTCCAAAAAATTCATCGTAAAATCTCCTTCACTGTTTGATACTATCTAACAATGGTAACATACACAGTTTCGAATTACAATTCCCTGTGGCCATCAAAATCATATTTTTTCTGATCTTTTTTCTCCTGACGGAGCCGGCTGACAAATCGGCTTAATCGCTCGATTGCTTTCTTGAGATCATCGAGAGAATACGCATAAGAAATTCGTAAAAAGCCTTCTCCGTATCATACGCCACCTGGATCTTTCGTTCCAGGCAACGGCTGATTTCTACTCTTAATTCCTTTAATCCTGTATTGGATGTATAGAAGGTCCTTCCTCGCTCCAACGTGTAGATTCCCTCTTCTCTAATTCATCCATAGTTATCCTCCTTCTTTGCCACCCAAAAAACAGGCAGCTGCTTTTGTAACGCATTATAACTTTACCGCATCGCAGAACAAGTGGTAAAAAAAGTGCAAAGAGGCAGTTGATTTCATCTCCTCTTTGCACCCTTACAGCATAGTATATAAGAATGTTTTCTGATTTTCAATCTTTTTTTATGTTTATCTTCTCCAGTTGCGACTACTGTAGTAACCAAATTTACTAACGATTGTTGCAATGACATTGATCATTGTACTGGCAGTATATACTGCATGATAACGATTATAACTCTTCTGATCGCTGTTAGCATGTTGCCATGCGCCAAAAACTGTAAGTACATAAAATACAGATATAACAACCAACACTGCCATATCACCGCTAGCTAATACTGCACTATATTTAAAATATACAGTCGCATTTACACCAGCTACACATACCACAGATGCCAACAATGTAATTCCAAATGAGTTCAAAACAGATTTACACATTTTAGATCCGATCCACAATAGACTTCCTATTATCAACATTGCAAAATAGAGAGCAAAAATGAAATGATGCGCTGCATTTCTGCACTCTGCCTGCGCACCTGACAGGAGTCCAACAATCGTAGCAAGACCGATTGGCTGAATAATTGTTCCAATGGCAAGCACACTCATATGTGTCTTTATATTTCTCGACGAAGATGATATGAAATACAATACAAATTCTGCCAAAATTGCTGCCATTCCAACATAATAATACTTTTCTACCCATGTTATATTCAACAAACGTACTACGACCATACTTATGATTGTTCCTGCTATAAAAGGCACTGCAATTGTGTTATTAAGCTCATTTCTTGTAAGAATTGTCTTCACGATATCTTCTGTCATCAAAGCTCTTAAACGTTCCTGCCACTCTTCTTTTGACTCTGCAATCTCCAACTGTTCAATCTCTTCTAATTTCCAATGATTCTTTATCGCTTTCTGACAAATGCTACTTGTTTCTTTCAATAATTTTTCTTCTTTTTGTATCTCTTTTAAGCGACGCTCCATCGCCTCTTCCAATGATAACTCTTCACTGTAGATCATACGAATCTCTGAAATAGAAACACCAAGCATTCGCAATTTCTTAATTTCCAAAAGTTTCTTGATCTCTGTCTCTTTATAAATACGATAATTATTCTGTTCGTTACGTTCTGGTTTTACTAATCCTTCTTCTTCATAAAATCGAATATTTGCTTTCGTTAGTCCAGTAACTTTTTCAGCTTCCTTAATATTCATAAAATTCAAACCTTTCTTCGCCATATTCTATACCTTCTTTCCGCATATTTCCCTTTTGGATGTCTTAAATATACACAGTAAAGTCACTCGAAGTTCAAGAAATATATGACATTTGTTGTGGTCAAGCTTTTTTGTAACACTTGTGGCTAAAAAATAGCTCTTATCAATTTATGCTGCCGTCC
>JAUNTC010000063.1 GCA_030538915.1 Lachnospiraceae bacterium
GGTTTTATAAGGCCTGCAAGGTATTTTTCTAATATTCAACTGTCAAACTCCCGAGCAGAGTTTGAAGGCGGAAGACATCAGACACGTGTAGATATGATCATGGAGATCGAAGAGAATAACTAATTGCGAAACATACACAAAGAAAAGTAATAACTGTTATAAAAAAATAAACTAAAGTTTAGACCAAAGTACTAGTTTCTCGTCTCTGAGTGTGTTATTATGTAGACAATATAATTATACATTAGGAGGTATTTCGAAAATGAACGAAAGAATTGACCGCGTACTCAAAAAAATGGAGGACAAAGGACTGTCTCAGTTACTTGTATCGGACCCGCTGAGCATTCGTTTCCTTACTGGAATTATGGTTAATCCGGGAGAAAGGTTATATGCACTGCTCTTAAGATCAAATGGAAAACATACTTTATTCTTAAACTACCTGTACTATGTTTCTAACACAGGATTTGAAGAGGTATGGTTCAGCGATATGGATGACCAGATCGGTGTTCTTATGGAGCATATCGATACAGAGAGCACTCTGGGAATCGATAAGACATGGCCAGCACGTTTCTTAATCCCGCTTCAGGAACGTTGCCCGAAGATGGCAACAATTTGGGGATCAGACTGCGTAGATGATGTTCGTGCATGTAAGAATGCAGAAGAGATCCAGATCATGAAAGAAGCTTCTATCATCAATGATAAAGTTATGGAGAAAGCTGCAGACTATATCAAAGAAGGTATGACAGAGAAACAGATCGCTGACTTTATTGAAACAGAGTATTTCAAAGAAGGCGCAACAGGACTGAGCTTCGATACAATCGTATGCTTCGGACCAAATGCTGCTGATCAGCACCATGAGCCAAGCGAGACAAGAACATTGAAAGCAGGGGAATGTGTTCTGATCGATATGGGATGTGTATGGAAAGGATATTGCTCAGATATGACAAGAACTTTCTATTGCAAGAGCGTAGATGACGAGCAGGTTGCAATCCATGATCTTGTACGTACAGCAGTTGAGAAAGCAGAAGCAGTGATCAAACCAGGTGTACGTTTCTGTGACATCGATGCACAGGCAAGAGATCTCATTGACGAGGCTGGATACAGCGAGTACTGGAGAATCCGTCTTGGACACTTCATCGGACAGGAGGATCATGAGTATGGTGATGTAAGTCCGATCAACAAAAATGTAGCTGAGCCGGGAATGATCTTCTCTATCGAGCCAGGAATCTACATCGAAGGAAAATACGGTGTACGTATTGAAGACCTTGTACTTGTAACAGAAGATGGACATGAACTTCTTAATGCAGTAGAGAAAAAATACCGCATCGTAGGATAATTAAAGATATTAATGGGCAGGAGCTTAAAAAAGCTCCTGTCTTTTTCTTTACAAAGGTTTAACAAAATGCACGACTTGGATTTTACGTTCTTTGCTTATACTGAAATCGTAAAAAGGAGTAAGAGTAAAGCAAAGAGAGTGTAAGGAGTGAAGATGTTATGAAGTTTGTATGGCAGATAGTAAATAAATATGTCCCTGAAAATATGACAGCCGGTGTATTTTTAACAACATTGATCCTTGGATGGAGTATTGGAGTTTTTGCAGTTGGTATGCTGTTTTGTCTTGTGGCTGCCGGTGCCCCGATAGATCAATGCATTTCAAATGTAATGTGTATCGCATTGTACGCAGCAATTATTTTTGGCCTGTTCGGAGGAATTTTCTATCTCTATCATAAGGATTCCAATTTTTGCAAATAAAAAGAAGACCGAAAAAGACTATTTTGACGCGTCTGTCTTTGTATGTTATGATTGACAAAGAGAAAAAAACAGGAAAAAGGCGGAGACGTATATGGCAGAGCATTTAGCATTTAAAGAGAAATTAGGAGATATATTAAAGAAAGCAATCGCACAGAGCAATGAGATGCGTAGAGAGGAAGTAGAAGCATTTTTTGCAGAAGACGAACTCAGTGCAGAACAGATCGATCTCGTGTGCGATTATTTGTTGTCTCAGAAAGTGTCTGTATTTGGATATAAGAAAGCAATCCCAGAAAGTGAAGCATCCAAAGAACAGGCAAAGTTAACTACCCAAGAGCAGGCATATCTTGCGGAATATCAAAAGGATATCGAAGAAATTCAGAGAAAATCCAATAAAGATGCTATGGAAGAACATATGGCATACTACCTTCCGAAAATCGTAGAGGAAGCATTGAAGATGCATCGTGGCAATGTATTTATTGGAGATATGATTCAGGAAGGAAGCTTAAATTTAGTACTTGCACTTGCGCAGACAGAAGATGAGATCGAGATTATGGAAAAAATACGTGCAGGCATTGATGTGCTCTTAGAATCGCAGGATGAGACGGCACGAAGAGATAACCGTATGGTAGAAAAAGTATCGGATCTAGATCAGGCAATCCGTGATATGACTGAAGAAAATGGCCGGAAGGTTGCAGTCGACGAAGTAGCCGATAAGCTTGGTATTACTGAAGAGCAGATTGCGGACATTTTGAAACTGGCAGGAGAAGAAGTAGAGTAAAATAAGAGGACAGGCGTTTTAGCCTGTCCTTTTGCCATTGAAATTATATTTAGTCGTCGTCTTCCTCTTCCTCCGGCTTTGGCTCCGGCAGATAAGCGTGAACCGTTTCAATTCGGTTCTTATCAAGCTTTTCTACAACAAAGCGGATGCCATCTTCTGTCGTGATGAAGTCACCCTCTTCCGGAAGACGGTCAAGGTGCTCGATAATGAATCCACCGAGAGAATCATAATCTTCGGAAGACAGATCCAGATCTAAGCGGTCATTCAGGTCATCAAGATTCGTAGATCCTTCGATGAGATATTCTCTCTCGCTGATTTCCTGGACAAAGTCTTCTTCATTTTCATCATATTCATCGTGGATCTCACCGACGATTTCCTCTAAAATATCTTCCAGTGTGATGAGACCGGATGTCTCACCGTACTCATCCAACACAATGGCGATATTAAAGGAAGCCTCTCGCATCTCCACTAACAGTTCAGAAATATTTTTATATTCATAAGTAAAATAGGCTTCTCTTAGAATGTCACGGATGTGAAATTCCTTCGTATTGTCATATAAGAGAAGGTCTTTCATATTGATCGTTCCGATTACATTATCTGTCGTATCTTCGTAGACCGGTAATCTTGTAAACTTGTCCTCGCGGAAAATCTCGATAAGATTTTCATAAGTGGATTCTACATCTGCAAAAGTTACATGTACACGCGGTACCATAACATCTTTTGCCTTGGCATCACCAAGATCAACTACGTTGTAGATCATCTCTTTTTCATCTGACTCAATGACTCCGTCCTCGTGGCTTACATTTACAATAGTACGAAGCTCGTTCTCCGTCATTGTGCGGTTCTTTGCATTTGGGTCAATGTGGAGGATCAGAAGAATAATCTTAGATAATCCATTGATAATGAAAATCACCGGTGTCATGATTTTTGTAAGCATGGAAATGATCGGCGCGTAGATAAGCGAGATCTTTTCAGCATAGATTGTAGCGGTCGTCTTCGGCGTGATCTCTCCAAATAAAAGAATCAGAACCGTAATGATCGCACTTGCTACAGCAACCATAGAGCCACCAAGCTTGTAGGCAATCGTAGCTGCAAGAGAAGCGGCAGCAGTATTCACAATGTTGTTTCCAATCAGGATTGTACTTAATAGTTTGCTGGAATTTTCTGTAATGCGAAGCACCGTCTTCGCACGCTTATTCCCTTCCTCAGCAAGTGTGCGCATGCGAATCTGGCTTACAGTCGTAAGAGCTGTTTCGGCCGAAGAGAAAAACCCGGACAGAAGCAGCAGAATTAATAGAATTATAAATTGTATGGCGTCATCCGAACCCAATTTAAATATCACTCCTTTGATTTGTACATGGCACTAATATATCGCATTTTGGGCTATTTTGCAAGAGTTCGTTGAATTTGCAAATCTTTTATTGTATGATGTACAAGTAATAAAACATACTTCTGTAAGGAGAGAAAATATAGATGAATAAAAATATATATGATAGATTAGTAGAAATTCTGCCATCCGAGCAGGTAAAAGAAAAAGAACCGATGAAGAATCATACAACCTTCCGGGTAGGCGGACCGGCAGATGCGTTTGTTACACCGAAGACGAAGGAAGAATTAAGAAGTGCGATCGCATGCTGTAAGGAAGCGGAAGTTTCTTATTATATAATCGGAAATGGAAGCAATCTTTTAGTCGGAGATAAAGGTTACCGAGGCGTAGTGATCCAGATTTTCAAAGAGATGAATAAAGTGACCTGTGAAGGCGATGTGATCCGAGCACAGGCCGGGGCGCTTCTTTCTTCTGTCGCGGCAAAAGCATTAGAAGCAAGTCTGACAGGATTTGAATTTGCAGCCGGTATTCCCGGAACACTTGGCGGAGCCTGTGTGATGAACGCAGGAGCATACGGCGGAGAGATGAAGGATGTATTAAAAGAAGTAACCGTTCTTACAAAGGAAGGCGAATTTTTGACGATCCCGAAGGATGAGCTGGAACTTGGCTATCGAACAAGTGTGATCGCAAAGAAAGGCTATACAGTAGTAGAGGCTGTGATCGAACTGAAAAAAGGAGATCCGGCTGAGATCAAAGCTTACATGGACGAGCTTAAGGAAAAACGTATCACAAAGCAGCCGTTAGAGTATCCAAGCGCAGGAAGTACATTTAAGCGTCCGGAAGGATACTTTGCAGGAAAACTGATCCAGGATGCAAACCTTAGAGGATTTCAGGTTGGAGGCGCACAGGTGTCAGAGAAGCATTGTGGATTTGTCATTAACAAAGATCATGCAACAGCAGCAGATATTGTAGAATTGATGCAGCAAGTGTCAGACAGAGTAGAGAGTGAATTCGGCGTAAGATTAGAGCCGGAGGTCAAGAGATTAGGAGAGTTCTAGAATGAGATTTGTGATTGTAACGGGTATGTCAGGAGCAGGAAAAAGTTCAACACTGAAGATGCTGGAAGATATGGGATATTTTTGCGTTGATAATCTTCCAGTGCCATTGATCATGAAGTTTGCGGAGCTTTTAAGTGTACCGGGGACGGAGATGAACAAGGCTGCGATTGGAGTGGATATCCGAAGCGGTCAAGGTTTTACAGAGTTAGAACATGTACTTGGGAAGCTGGATGAAGGCGGACTGCCTTACGAGATTTTATTTTTAGATTCCAGTGATGATGTGCTGATCAAGCGTTACAAAGAGACGAGACGTTTTCATCCACTTTCGGGCAGCAACCAGAGAGTAGATAAGGGAATCGCCCAGGAGCGAAAAAAATTAAAGTTCCTGAAGTCCAGAGCTGATTACATACTGGATACAAGTCATATGCTGACAAGAGAACTGAAGAGCGAACTGAATAAAATCTTCGTAGAGAATAAAGAATATAAGAATTTATACATTACCGTTTTATCCTTTGGATTCAAATACGGAATTCCAAGTGATGCAGATCTAGTGTTTGATGTGCGCTTTTTGCCAAATCCATATTATATAGAAGAATTGCGTTCCAAGAGTGGCAATGATAAGGAAGTAAGAGACTATGTCATGGCAAATGATATGGCCGGTGAATTTCTTGGGAAATTAACAGATATGGTAGATTTTTTGATCCCGAATTATATTGCAGAAGGAAAGACGCAGCTTGTGATCGCGATAGGCTGTACCGGCGGCAAGCACCGCTCAGTAACGCTTGCAAATGCGTTGTATGAAGCGCTGCAGGCGAATGAAGAAAACTATGGAATCAGGATCGAGCACAGAGACATTGAAAAAGATGCGAAAACAAAAGCAAGATAGGAGCAGGAAATGTCATTTTCTGGGAAAATAAAAGAAGAGCTGGCAGCCCATTCTACGGATGCCAGACATTGTAACCTTGCAGAATTGTCTGCGATCATCACGATGTGCGGCCGGTTTTCGAAAGATGAAAAGGGGCGGCCGACGTTACAGGTGGACACAGAAAATTATCCAGTTGCAAGAAAATGCTTTACTTTAATGAAAAAAACATTTAATATAAGTACTGATATCGTAATTCGGAGACATGCAGCAAAAGACAGCATGAGTTACCATCTTTTCTGGAGGGGAGAGGAACTTTTAGCTGTCAGACATGCGAGTGTGCAGGCTGTCTGCTGTAAGAGAGCTTATATAAGAGGCGCATTTCTCGCGGCGGGATCGATGAGTGATCCGAATAAATCGTATCATTTAGAGATTGTATGCGAAGAGGAAACGCAGGCAGAGCATCTTAGAATTTTGATGAACAGCTTTGGGGTGGACAGTAAGATCGTGCAGCGAAAGCGAATGCACGTTGTCTATCTGAAAGAAGGTTCACAGATCGTAGATATGCTGAATGTCATGGAAGCGCACGTTGCTTTGATGGAACTGGAGAATATAAGGATCCTCAAGGATATGCGCAATACAGTTAATCGAAAGGTGAACTGCGAGACAGCAAATATCAACAAGACCGTTTCTGCCGCAGTCAGGCAGATGGAAGATATTGTCTACATTCGAGATACGATAGGTTTTGATGAATTGCCGGATGGATTGAAAGACGTTGCCCTTACACGTCTGGCTTATCCGGATGCAGCTCTGAAAGAGCTGGGCAGTCTTTTGAAAGAGCCGATTGGAAAATCAGGTGTAAATCACAGACTGCGTAAATTGAGTGAGTTGGCAAATAAGTTAAGGGACAGTTAAGGAGGAGCAACATTATGATAAAAAAGCCTGTTATGATTCAAAATAGCATGGACATGGAGAATCGTCCGATTGCACATCTTGTACAGGAAGCAAGCCAGTACAGAAGTCAGGTATTTATTGAGATGGACAACAAGAAGATCAATGCGAAGAGCATCATGGGAATGATGAGTTTGAATCTGTCAGAAGGTACAAATCTTACTGTATCAGCAGATGGGGATGATGAAAGCGATGCAGTGGAAGGTGTAGCAGCATTTTTAAGCGAAGCCAGATAATGGATCCATATAAAGATAATGTGAAAAGAGTTCCGGAGAAAGGAACTCTTTTTGAACATAAGGAACATAAGATTAAGAAAGGAAATGACAGATATGAAGAGATTACTGTTTGTTTATAATCCACATGCCGGAAAAGGCATGCTTGGACCAAAGGTGTCAGATATTGTAGATATTTTTGTAAAAGCCGGTTATGAAGTAGTGATCTATCCTACACAGGCATATCATGATGCTTACAAAAAAATTTCCAAATACAGTGCAAGTGACTACGATCTTGTCGTTTGCAGCGGTGGAGATGGGACACTGGATGAAGTAGTGACCGGAATGATGAAGCGCAATGAGCGCGATCCGATCGGCTATATCCCCGCAGGAACGACTAACGATTTTGCTAACAGTCTGCATATTCCAAAAGATGTGCTGCAGGCAGCAGACAATGCAGTGAACGGAACAAAGTTCTCCTGCGATGTAGGTAAATTCAACGATGATATTTTCGTATACATTGCAGCTTTTGGCTTGTTTACAGATGTTTCCTACGAGACAAAGCAGGAGCTTAAGAACGTGCTTGGACATCTGGCATATGTTTTGGAAGGAACGAAACGTTTATTTAACATTCCATCATATAAGATAAGAGTCGAGCATGACGGAGGGGTGATCGAAGATGAATTTGTATTCGGTATGGTGACCAATTCCCGTTCCGTAGGCGGTTTCCGCAATATGATTGGTAAACAGGTCGTTTTCGACGACGGATTGTTTGAAGTTACTTTAATTAAAACTCCGAAAAACCCAATGGCGTTGCAGGAGATTGTTGCCGCACTTTTGATCGAGCAGGTAGATACGAATCATATGTACACGTTTAAGACCGGAAAGATCACATTTGAATCGGTAGAAGAGATCCCTTGGACATTGGATGGCGAGTATGGCGGCAGTCACGACGAAGTTGTCATTGAAAATCTTTCAAAACAGTTAGAGATCATGGTACCGGAAAGAGAAAAGTTGAACCTGTCTGCGTGTAAAAGCGAAGAAGCGCAGGCGAAGGAAAGATCCAAAAAGGGTAAATAGTAGAAAAAAACAAAAAAATTTAAAAAATTTGAAAAAAGTACTTGCCTAATCGCAAAATGTTTGCTATACTAGGCAAGTACTCAAGAGCAAGGCTCCCTGGTCAAGCGGTCAAGACGCTAGCCTCTCACGCTGGAATCAGGGGTTCGATTCCCCTGGGAGTCACTTAGTATAAAACCGGAGTTCATTATGAATTCCGGTTTTTTCATATCTAAATTCAAGAAGGGCAGATCTGCCCGGTATTCTTCCAATTTGATTTCAAATATTAAAAGCAGAAAGGCAGGGATGTGCATGCCTCTATTTTCGTTTATATTATACAGCCGTTCGTTACTTCTATATTTCATTGTAGTCTGTCTTGTGAAAATCGCATGGAGAGATGCGAGTACACAAAAAATTTCTGATCGTTCTGTGCTGATACTCGGGATGTTGTCGATTGTAAAAATAATACTGTATGCAGAACCACCGGGGAAGGGGGTGGCAGGATTTTTCGCAGTGAGTCTTCCAATGCTCATCCTCTGTGTATACGTAAAAGGTGCCTTTGGTGGAGGGGATGTAAAATTAATGGCAGCAGGAGGCATATTATTTGGAACATATGGTATATGGAAAGTATTTTGTATGGGCGTTTTGCTGTCGGGAGGCTATGTGTTGTGCCTTCTTTTGTGCAGAAAGGCAAATGTAAAGACAAAGATTGCTATGGGACCATTTTTTTGCGTTGCCATGGTGATGTCTTTAAACTTGTTTTTTTGAAAATAATGGGCTATAATAAGACAATGAATTGAAGAATTGGAGGAATATGATATGTTAGTATCAGCAAAAGAGATGCTTGAAAAAGCAGTTGAAGGTCACTATGCAGTAGGTCAGTTTAACATTAACAACCTGGAGTGGACAAAAGCAGTCCTCAACGCTGCAGAGGAGATGAAGTCTCCAGTAATCCTCGGAGTATCCGAAGGAGCAGGTAAGTACATGACAGGATTCAAGACAGTTGCTGCTATGGTAGAAGCTATGATCGGTGAACTGGGAATTACAGTTCCGGTTGCATTACACCTTGATCACGGTACATACGAAGGATGCTACAAATGTATTGAAGCTGGATTTTCTTCTATCATGTTTGACGGATCTAAGTATCCAATCGAAGAGAACGTTGCAAAGACAAAAGAGCTCATCGCAGTATGTAAAGAGAAGGGAATGTCTTTGGAAGCAGAAGTAGGTTCTATCGGTGGAGAAGAAGACGGAGTAATCGGACAGGGCGAATGTGCAGATCCAAACGAATGTAAACAGATCGCTGATCTTGGTGTAACAATGCTTGCAGCAGGTATCGGTAACATTCATGGAAAATATCCTGCAAACTGGGCCGGACTCAGTTTTGAGACTCTGGATGCGATCCAGAAACTGACAGGAAAGATGCCACTGGTACTTCACGGTGGAACAGGAATCCCGGAAGATATGATCAAGAAAGCAATCGATCTTGGTGTTGCTAAGATCAATGTTAACACAGAGTGCCAGCTTTCATTTGCTGATGCAACACGCAAATATATAGAAGCAGGCAAAGACTTAGAAGGAAAAGGATACGATCCACGTAAACTGTTAAAACCAGGATACGAAGCAATCATCGCAACTGTAAAAGAGAAGATGGAACTCTTCGGATCTGTTGGAAAAGCAGAGTAATCTAAGTTATACGAGCGAACGTAGCAATGAAAAAGGCGTTCCAATGAAAATTGGAGTGCCTTTTTCTTACATATATGAGGACAAGAAGAAAGGAAACAAAAGACATGAGTGAAGCATTAAAAGTGGCTGAAATTTTTGGGGAAGATGTATTTAATGATACTGTCATGCAAGAACGTTTACCGAAGAAGATCTACAAGGATCTCAAGAAGATCATTGAAGAAGGGAAAGAACTGGATCTTGCGACAGCAGATGTAATTGCTCACGAGATGAAGGAGTGGGCGATTGAGAAGGGAGCTACGCATTACACGCACTGGTTCCAGCCTCTTACCGGAGCTACTGCTGAGAAACATGATTCTTTTATTTCCGCACCATTGCCAAGTGGAAAAGTATTGATGAGCTTTTCGGGAAAAGAGCTTATTAAAGGAGAACCGGATGCTTCTTCCTTCCCATCGGGAGGACTTCGTGCAACTTTCGAGGCAAGAGGATATACTGCATGGGATTGTACTTCACCGGCATTTGTAAGACATGATGCAGCAGGAGCAACACTTTGTATTCCGACTGCATTCTGTTCCTACACAGGAGAAGCACTGGATCAGAAGACACCGCTCCTTCGCTCCATGCAGGCGATCAATGAGCAGTCTCTTCGTCTTCTTCGCCTCTTTGGCAATACAACTTCTAAGAAAGTCACTCCTTCCGTAGGAGTAGAGCAGGAATATTTCCTCGTAGATGCGAATAAGTTTAAGCAGAGAAAAGACCTGATCTACGCCGGTCGTACATTGTTCGGAGCAATGCCTCCGAAAGGTCAGGAGATGGACGATCACTATTTCGGAACGATCCGTCAGAGAATTGCCGGATTTATGAAGGATGTCAACATCGAGCTGTGGAAAGTCGGCGTTTCCTCCAAGACACAGCATAACGAAGTTGCACCGGCACAGCATGAGCTTGCACCTATTTACGTAGAGGCGAATGTGGCAGTTGACCACAACCACCTTGTTATGCAGACATTGAAGAGAGTGGCAGGACAGCATGGTATGAAGTGTCTCCTCCACGAGAAACCATTCGCAGGAGTGAACGGTTCCGGTAAGCATGACAACTGGTCGCTTATTACAGATGACGGAAAGAACCTTTTAGAACCGGGAAAGACACCACACGAGAACATCCAGTTCTTACTTGTTCTTACTTGTATTTTAAAGGCGGTAGATGAACATGCAGCACTTCTTCGTGAGTCGGCAGCAGATGTTGGAAATGATCACAGGCTGGGAGCGGACGAGGCGCCACCGGCAATCATCTCTGTTTTCCTTGGAGAGCAGTTAGAGGATGTGATCCAGCAGCTGGTTGATACCGGAGAGGCTACACATAGTCTGAAAGGTGGCAAATTAAAGACAGGTGTCAGCACACTTCCTGATTTTGCCAAAGATGCAACAGACCGTAACCGTACTTCACCGTTTGCGTTTACAGGTAACAAGTTTGAGTTCCGTATGGTAGGATCCAGAGATTCCGTTGCAGGACCGAACGTTGTACTGAATACGATCGCGGCAGAGGCATTTGCAGAGGCATGTGACGTGCTTGAACAGGCAGATGACTTTGATATGGCTGTCCATGATCTTATTAAGAAATATGCGACAGAGCACCAGAAGATCATATTCAATGGCAATGGATATTCTGACGCATGGGTAGAAGAAGCAGAAAGAAGAGGGCTTCCGAACATTAAATCCATGGTAGAGGCAATTCCTGCACTGATCGCAGAAGATACAGTAGCAATGTTTGAGGAGTTCAAAGTATTTACAAGAGCAGAGCTTGAATCACGTGTAGAGATTAAGTATGAAAACTTCTCAAAGGCAATCAATATCGAGGCGCGTACAATGATCGATATGGCAAGCAAACAGTTTATCCCTGCTGTGATCAAGTATACGAAGACATTGGCAGATACAGTGATCGCAGTAAAAGAGGCAGGTGTGGACGCATTTGTACAGGCAGAGCTTCTTAAAAATACAAGCAATCTTCTGGCACAGACAAAGAATGCGCTTGATAAACTGATCGAAGTGACAGAAAAGGCGGCTTCTATGGATGCAGGAGAAGAACAGGCGAGATACTATCACTTCGAAGTTGTTCCGGCGATGGAAGCATTGCGTGCACCGGTTGACGAGCTGGAGATGATCGTTGACAAAGAAGCATGGCCAATGCCATCTTACGGTGATTTAATCTTTGAAGTATAATTTATAAAATCATTAGAAAAATTTAAGAACCTTGTACTTGGAATGGCTATGTGTATATGCTATTCTAAGTGCAAGGTTTTTCTTATAGTGTGACTGGTTCCGGCTGCTATATAAAGATCTTAAAGAGCAATTCGTGCAAAGAGAATGCATCAGGAGAGATGAAAAATGACGAAACGAGAATTTTTGGAAAAATTAAAAGAAGCACTTGGCAATGATCTGAACAGTGCGATTGTAAATGAGAATATGAATTATTACGAACAATATATTAAAGATGAGGTGGCGAAGGGAAGGAAAGAAGAAGACGTCATCGAAGAACTGGGAGATCCGTGGGCAATCGCCCGTACGATCGTTGACATGCAGGAGAATCAGGAATATTCTGATACTGTATATGCAAGCGAGCGCACGTCAGAGGATAGAACAGACAGGCAAGGCAGATCTGGCCGTGTACACATATTCGGGCTGGATAGCTGGTGGAAGCGTCTGCTTCTTGTGTTAGGACTGATCGGCATTGTTGTTCTCGTTGTGGCAGTAGTCGGCGGAATCGTAAGCCTTCTGGCGCCGATATTATTACCGCTTCTTCTTATTCTTTTTATCATTCGAATTTTCAATCAGAGAAGGTATTGATCCAATAGAGATTTAATTTAGAGATGAATAGTGAAAAAGTAAAAGACCGATGGGGGAGCCATCGGTCTTTTGAGGGGAGTATAAATAATTAATAAGGGGTTGTAGAAAGTAACCTTTCTACGATTTTCAGTATAATATAGCAAGAGTTAAAAAGCAAGTAAAATTATCAGAAATTTATAAGAAAAATTTAAGAAAATAGTTAAATCCCGGGAGTTTGACAGTTGAATAATGTAAAAAGTACTTACAGGCCTTATAAAACC
>JAUNTC010000005.1:0-1099 GCA_030538915.1 Lachnospiraceae bacterium
GGCTATTTTCATTCAATAAATCGTCAAAAATCGAACTTTCCTATAAAGCAAAAAAAGAATGTGTCGAAACACATTCTTTTTCGTCTTTTTTCGAAGCCTCCTCAGAAACATTCTGACCCTGTTTATATCGATAATCAAAGCTATGTGCTACAAGTGTCTATTCTGATTCATACTCTAAATACATCGCTTCTCTGCTTATCTTTTTCAAAGAAAGAACCGTATCTTTAAACCCTAATAGAACAATCCGATTTTTGTCCGGTACAACATAACCAGTTCTAGTATTGTCTTCAGAAACCAATTCGTAAACATCCAATGTATTATTCAAATTTATTTTTTTTACTGAACCGCTGTCAAGAACTCTATCTTGATCATACAATGTAAACTCTTTATTTTTTATCACCATACATACATTATCATTATTCGGTTCATTCCCAGCACTATATGTTCCTTCAAAATCACAAGACAAATTTCCACTGAATTTTAAAGTCATTGCAAATATTATAAGTATTACCAGTAATGTAATGGTTATATATATATATACTTCTTTTTCATATTAAACCTTCTTCGCACGGGCCGCTACAGAATGAACCACAGCTACTGCTCCTCCCGTATATACTTTCCATTTTTTTGTTCCAACAGGTGCTCGATATGTAATATAAGGACGCAATTCCATTTTCTTACTTACATATAGTTTATAATAAGAAGAACAACCTTTTAATTTTAAACATACTCCTCCTAACCGTTTTGATGCAAATCTCCAATTCCAACTCAAAGCAATTTTCTTTTCATCGAAACCACCAATTATTTGTAATTATTTTATCGCAGATATTTTATATCGTCAATCTTTATTATTTTTTTAATTTTTCTTAATATTTTCATCTTGTCTTTGCAAACGAAAAAGAATGTGCCGAAACACATTCTTTTTCGTCTTTTTACATCCCTGATTCAATTATTAGATTGGCAGTTCAAGATAAATATCTTTTCCTTCTTTGATAGAAATAACTACCTTTCCGTGCTGTACTCTTACAGCAGCACCTTCTACATTAACTTCTGGAGCTGCAGCTTCTTCTGCCGGTGCTTCCTCTTCTGGTGCTTCTTC
>JAUNTC010000005.1:1109-45290 GCA_030538915.1 Lachnospiraceae bacterium
CTTTAATTCCTTCTACGTTGTCTACAGTAAGTGGGCAAAGAGAATCACTTGTTTTTGTAAGTTTTGCTCCTAATACCTGCTCAATTGTAAGACATCCATCCAGATTTAATAATCCAGAATCAACTAATTCATCAAAGATTGCCGGATCCTCTAAGTTAGCCGGTTCAATTGTAATTCCGCCTTCTGCTCTGCAGCAGAGAACTGCTGGATCTTTTGCGTGTGCTTTTGCTGTTTCAGCTGTAATTGACATACTTTATTACCTCCTACACTATACATCTTCTTATAGTATAGGACTTTAGTATAGTAAAATCCAATCGTTTTTTTTAATGTCACTTATCGCAATTATCTATATTTTAGATATCCTGTCTATTTTACAATACCTACCATGTCTGAAACTTTTTCAAATCCGTTCTTCTCCATATAAGCACGGATTCCATCTATAACCTCTTCCGTGATCGTCGGATTGTAAAAGTTTGCGGTTCCAACAGAAACTGCGCTTGCTCCTGCAAGCAGGAATTCAATTGCATCTTCTGCAGACTGGATTCCTCCCATACCGATAATCGGTATGTTAACTGCCTGAGCCGCCTGATAAACCATGCGCACTGCTACCGGATGTACGATCGGTCCGGATACACCTCCGGTCTTGTTGGCAAGTGCAAATGTCTTGCGGTTAATGTCGATCTTCATTCCTGTCAGAGTGTTGATAAGAGAAATCGCATCCGCTCCTCCTGCTTCGGCAGCTTTCGCAATTTCTGTAATATCTGTCACATTCGGTGTAAGCTTCATAATAACCGGATGCTTTGCGATTTTTTTTATCTGTCCTGTAAGCTCTTCTACATTTTTAGCATCCTGTCCAAAAGCAAGGAAGCCTGCGTTGACATTCGGGCAGGAAATGTTGATTTCCATCATGTCGATTGGTTCATCTGCCAGTCGTTCTACAACCGCCAGATACTCTTCCGGTGAATGACCACATACGTTTACGATGATCTTTGTATCGTATTTTTTCAAAAATGGAATGTCGCGCTCGCAGAAAAGGTCAATACCTGGATTCTGTAATCCAATGGCATTCATCATTCCTCCATAAACTTCTGCAACACGTGGTGTCGGATTTCCGGACCAAGGCACATTTGCAACACCTTTTGTTGTCACTGCACCTAATTTATTCAGATCCACAAAATCTGAAAACTCTTCTCCAGATCCAAATGTTCCGGATGCTACAGTCACCGGATTTTTCCATTCTACTCCGGCAATATTCACTCTCATATCCATTAGATTTCCACCTCCGTAGAAAGAAATACCGGTCCATCCTTGCAGATGCGTTTGTTATGTACGTTGCTGTGTGCATCTTTATCTTTTGATTTGCAGACGCAGGCAAGGCAGGCTCCGATTCCACATGCCATTCGCTCTTCCAGCGAAATATAACATTCAATGTTATTTTCACTTGCGTATGCTTTGATCGCACGCAGCATCGGAGTCGGTCCACATGCATAGATAATGTCTGCATCTAATCCATTTTCACGGATCGCATCCATTACATTTCCTTTTGTTCCGACACTTCCATCTTCTGTTGCTACATATACTTCTCCGTTTGCCTCAAACTCTTCCTTCAGGAATGTCTGCTCGTCACGGTATCCAACAATAATCTGTGTTTTTTCACATTTTAACTCTTTTGCAAGCTGTAGGATCGGTGGCACTCCGATTCCTCCGCCCATGCAGAATGCTTTCTTTCCAACTGCTTTCTCAAGCGGGAACCCATTTCCTAGCGGTCCTACAATATCGATCGTATCGTTCTCTTTCAGCTTGGAGAACTGCTCTGTTCCTGTATTCTCACCAGTCACACGATAAACAACACGAAGTTTTTCATTCTCTCTGTCGATCTCACAAATACTGATCGGACGTGGCAGTAATTTGCCTGCATCATTTGTATACATAGAGATAAACTGTCCCGGCTTCGCATTTTTAGAAGCCTTTGTCTTGATCCACATACTGTATATTCCGGCTGCAAGCATCTCCTGAGAGAGTACCTGTGCCTGTTCTTTTTCCATCTTTGCCATCTTTCTTACTCCTTCACCCTTGTTTTTATTTACCAAGAGCTCCTTTGATATCTGCTACCATATCTTCTACTGCTGCTCTGGATGCGTCTGCAAAATTCTCTGCTCCAAAGTTTGCATATTTTTCCTGTTTGTATGCAGCAATGATTCCTCTTGATGAGTTTACGATCGCACCAAGTCCGTCTTCATTGAAGAAGTGTACAAGGTCTTTTCCTTTTCCGCCCTGTGCGCCGTATCCCGGTACAAGAATGTAAGCCTTTGGCATGATCTTACGAAGTACTTTTCCCATCTCCGGATAAGTTGCTCCTACTACAGCTCCTACGTAGCTGTAGTCATCTCCCATAGCTTCTTCTCCCCATGCAGCTACCTTCTCGCCAACAAGCTCGTAGAGCGGACGTCCGTCAATCTTCTGATCCTGGAATTCACCACTGGATGGATTGGAAGTTTTTACAAGTACGAAAATACCTTTTTTCTCTTCCTTGCATACATCAAGGAAAGGATTTACTCCATCTGATCCAAGGTATGGGTTAACTGTTGCAAAATCTTCGTCAAATGGTGCGAAGCTGTTATTTCCAACTGCTACTTTTCCAAGATGTCCAACTGCATATGCTGCTGATGTAGATCCGATATCTCCACGTTTGATATCACCGATCACAACCAGTCCTTTTTCTTTACAGTAATCTACTGTTTTCTTGAATGCCTGCATTCCCGGAATTCCAAACTGCTCATACATTGCGATCTGCGGTTTTACAGCCGGAATGAGATCATATGTGCTGTCTACGATTGCTTTGTTAAACTGCCAGATTGCTTCTGCTGCACCTTCCAGTGTCTCACCATATTCTGCGAATGCTTTTTTCTGTACGTGCTCCGGGATATAATTTAACATCGGGTCCAGTCCCACTACGATTGGTGCCTCTGTTTTCTTAATGTTTGCTACTAATTTGTTGATCATTCTCTTATTCCTCCTGTATTTAAACTATATATTATTCTTCGTATTCATATACAACCACTCCGTCTACGAGTGTGTATTCTACACGACCACACACTTTTCTTCCGTCAAACGGTGTATTTTTTCCTTTTGAAAAGAATGTATTTTTATCAATCTTATACTCTGCATTCGGATTGAAGATCACAATGTCTGCAATTTTCCCTTCTGCCACAGCGCCCTTATCTTCCAGTCCTAAAATCTGCGCCGGATTATAGCTCATCTTTTCAGCCATATCCATAATTGTGATCACTCCGGTTTTTACAAGCTCTGTAAATGTAAGTGCTGCAGATGTCTCTAGCCCTACGATTCCAAAAGAAGCTTTGGCGATGGAGCCGTTTTTTTCTTCCTCTGAATGTGGCGCATGGTCTGTGGCGATGACATCCATAATACCATTTTTCAGCCCTTCTCTAAGTGCCTCTACATCTTCCTTACTTCGAAGTGGCGGATTCATCTTAAAGTTGCCGTCGTCTTCTCTGATCTCATCAGAGGTAAGAATAAAGTGATGCGGACATACTTCTGCTGTTACCGGAAGCCCTTCTTTTTTCGCAAGCTCTACCATTGTCACACTGTCTTTTGTCGAACAGTGGCAAAGGTGAAGGCGTACGCCGGTCTCTTTCGCAAGTAAAATATCTCTTGCAACGATCACATCCTCTACTGAGTTCGTGATTCCTTTCAGTCCGAGACGTTTCGCATTCTCATCTGCGTTCATCACACCGCCTTCGACCATTGTAATGTCTTCACAATGTGCAAATACGCTGATTCCGGCTTTCTTCGCCTCTTTCATTCCCTGACGATAAAGGGACGCATTCATTACAGATTTTCCATCTTCGCTGATGGCATGGCATCCTGCTTTTGCCATTCCTGCAATATCTGCCAGTTTTTCTCCTGCCTGCCCACAGGTCACTGCACCAAGCTGGATCACATGTGCCGGAGATTCTTCTGCGGCTCTTTTATGAACACTCTCTACCAGTTCTGCGCTGTCGATCACCGGTTTTGTGTTCGGCATTGCACATACAGTCGTCACACCTCCGTGCACTGCAGCCTTTCCACCGGTCTCCAGTGTCTCCTTATATGTAAGACCCGGATCACGCAGATGCACATGCAGGTCTACAAATCCAGGCAACACATAAGATCCTTTTGCATTGATCACACGATCTGCTTTTACTTCGAGCTTATCTGCGATTTTCTTAATTATCTTGTCTTCCACAAGGACGTCATAAATACCATCTGTTTTTGTAAGCGGATCTACAACATGTCCGTTTTTTATTAAAATCATCATATCTATAACCCTTTCTCCGGAAAAAACTTCCCAGGATTTTTTGAATTTTTTTCGTTTTTATTCTAACATATGGCATGTTAAAAGGGAATGCAAAATACGCATTCCCTTTTATTTTCATCAATTATTTTATATTTTTCTTCACAACAGACACTGCTTTTTCCAGCTGGTTGTCTGCCTTTGGATTTTTCGCATTGTATTTGTATTCAACCTTTACGTCCGGCTTGATTCCTTTACCATCAATATTACGTCCCTTTGGCGTGTAATATTCTGCAATTGTAAGCTTTAAGCACGTACCGTCTTTCAGATCAAAGAGGTTTTGTACAACACCTTTTCCATATGTCTTCATTCCGACGATCGTCGCTTTTTTGTAGTCCTGCACTGCTCCTGCAAAAATCTCCGACGCGCTTGCGCTCTGCCCATTTACAAGAACTGACATTGGAAGATTCAGCTGATGCTTCTCATCGGACTTGAATTCTTCTTTCTGACCATTCTTATCTTTCGTATATACGATAAGTCCCTTCGGCAGAATACTGTCTAAAATATCGCATACCGTCGTAAGACTACCTCCCGGATTGTTACGAAGGTCCACAACCAGTCCTTTTATATTCTCCTTTTGCAATGACTTTAATGCCTTGGAAAACTGATCTCCCGTCACAGAATCAAATTCTGTAATGGCTATATATCCAATCTGACCATCCAGCACTTTGTGGGTTACCGTCTCCACTTTAATAATGTCACGTTTTGCTTTCACCGTGATCTTATCTGCACTCGATCCACGGATTACTGTCAGCGTAACCGTTGTTCCCTTCTTTCCTTTGATCTGAGAAACAACTTTGTCAAGGTCTTTACCTGTTACAGTCTTGCCTTTCACACTGTATAAGATATCACCTTTTTTGAGACCTGCTTTGTCTGCCGGTGAATTTTTATAAACCTGTGTAACGGTTATAATTCCACTGCTTGCATCCTGTGTCATACCAGCTCCGATTCCGCTGAAGGAACCACTCAGGCTTTCACGCAACGCTTTCGTTTCTTTCTTGTCATAATAGACCGAATACTGGTCATTCAACCCATCCACATATCCTTTATAGAGTCCTTCTTCCAGGTCATCCTCTTTTACATCGTGCAAATATGTTGTGTCGATGAGTTTCTTTAATTGTGTCAGTTTTGTCTGTGTGTCTGCGGAGATGATATCTGTATTGATTCGATGAAATCCTCCTGACACAAGACTGACTATCAATAAAGTCAGAAGGACGCCCGTGAGCGTCCCTTTTATAAATTCTTTTTTATGTTCCATTGTCGTCAATCCTGTTCTACAAATATTTCAACGGATTCACCGGCACTCCTCCGGACATTACCTGGAAGTGAAGGTGTGGACCTGTTGAATTTCCTGTTGTTCCTACGATTGCAATGTTCTGACCCTTGCTTACTTTCTGCCCTGCATGCACATAAATCTGATGGCAGTGCATATAGTAAGTAGATAAACCATTGCCATGATTAATAACGATCAAATTACCGGCATTACCGCTGTATCCTGCGGACACAACCGTTCCTCCTGCTGCCGCATAGATCGGCGTTCCTGTCGGTGCGGCAAAGTCCATACCTTTATGGTTTGTACTTGCCCCGGCGATCGGCTGTTCACGATATCCAAAATAACTGGATATACGACTGTAGCCCGGACATGGGTGTGTGAATGTTCCATTACCGGACACAACAGCTGCACCGGCTCCGCCAGATGACGTTGACGCGGACGCAGATGCGGAAGCTTCTTTTCGCTTTCTCGCAGCATCTGCTGCTGCCTTCTCCAACGCATTCAGCTTTGCTTTATTTTTCTTAATGTCTGCCTTAAGACCTGCGATCTCACTCTTCTTGTCAGACAGCAGTTCCTTAACAGAACTCTGCTTTTCGATCAATGAGTCCTGCATCTCTTTCAGCTCTTCATTTTCCTTTTTCAAAGCCTCTTCCTGCGCTTCTACTTTTTTCACAACCTCCTGAAACTTCTTCAACATTTTTCTGTCATAAGAAGAAATTGTTGTGATATATTCCGCATTGTTGAGAAACTCTCCCAACGATTTGGATTTAAGAAGGAATTCTACAAGCTGTTCATTTCCGTTTTCATACATGAATTTGATCCGCTTCTTCATCGCTTCATACTGATCGTTCTCATCGACCTGGGCGATGATCAGTTCCTCTTCTTTTTTACTGATCTCATCTTCCTTTGCAGTAATCTTTTTCTTTGTAGCTTCCATCTCATTTAACACTGCATCTAACTGCTTAAGAAGCTTTTTCTTTTCTGCTACCGCTGTCTTTTTCTTCGACTGTAATTCCTGCGCTTTCTTTTTTGCATTACTGATCTTTGATGCTTCCACCTGTCCGACCATGCCAAAGCACAGAACACATACTAACAGCAGACTGAGAATTCTTTTTTTCTTCATCTGCATCTCCCCTGTTAATGAATCCCCTTACGATACTAGACTTTCAAATGTTTACGGATTGTAAATGTACTTCCAAGGAAACCGATACCAACTCCAAGTGCAATACCTACCGGAAGAAGCGTTCTGTATACGTGCGCTACCGGAAGAAAGTCTACAATGTTATTAAGCAGGCTGTATCTTGTCATTACATAGCTGACTGCCTTGTCATACATAAAATATAACATAACTAACGGAATGACCGCTCCGATCACACCGATCAAAAGGCCTTCAAATACGAACGGTGCACGTACGAATCCGTCCTTCGCACCGATATATTTCATGATTGCGATCTCTTCTCGTCTAACTGTAATACCCATTGTAACTGTATTGCTGATCAGGAATACAGAAACTCCGAGCAGAATGATAATAATAGCTGCGGAAATAATACCGACAAGCTTGTTGACACTTGTAAGTGTCTTAGCTACTGTATCAGACTTATTAACCTTGCGCACACCATCAAGGCTCTCTGCATAAGATACAACCTGTTTCTGCTTTGATACATCTGACATGTAAACTTCATAGTTATCAGAGTTTGCTAACGGGTTATCATTTTTAAATCCTTCTGCTGCCTCTTTGGAATCTGCAAAATAATCTTCCTGGAACTTATTCCATGCTTCTTCTGCACTGATATAATTTACTTCGAGAACTCCCTCTGTATTCTTCAGATCTTCACCGATCTTATCTTTCTGTGCCTGTGTTGCACCTTCATCAAAAAATACAGTAATTGCAACACCTTCTTCTGCCTTGTCTACAATGTAATTAAAGTTCATTACAATTGAATAAAATAATCCGAAAAGGAAAATACAAGCTGACATCGTTGCAATAGATGCCATGGAAAACATCTTATTTCTTCCGATGTTTTTCACGCCCTGTCTCATCGAATATCCCATTGTACTAATTTTCATTATTATACCCACCTTTTTTCTCGTCGCTGACGATAACACCTTTCTTCATCGTTACAACACGCTTCTTCATCTCGTTTACAATCTCCTGGTTATGTGTAACAACAAGAACTGTCGTTCCACGTTCATTGGCCTCTTCCAAAAGCTTCATGATCTCCCATGAGTTCGTCGGGTCAAGGTTACCGGTAGGCTCATCCGCCAAAAGGATCGCAGGCTCATTCACGATCGCTCTTGCGATCGCAACTCTCTGCTGCTCTCCACCGGATAATTCCTTCGGGAATGACTTGTACTTCTGCGCAAGACCTACAAGTGACAGTGCAGCCGGAACTTTTTTCTTAATGATTCTCGGTGACGTCTCTGTTACTCTCTGCGCGAAAGCGATATTCTCATAAATATTTCTGTCCTTTAACAGGCGGAAATCCTGGAATACAACTCCCAGATTTCTTCTATACAACGGAATTTTTCTATGTTTCATACGGTTCAGGTTATGTCCATTTACAATGATCGTGCCTGAAGTAGGATCTAATTCCTTCATGATCAGACGAATCAGAGTAGACTTACCGGAACCACTGTCTCCAACTATGAAGACAAATTCACCCTGCTCAATCTTAAGATTGATGCCATTAAGGGCTGCAACCCCTTTTGAGTACTCTTTCGTTACTTCTCTTAATTCAATCATATGTTCCTCCTAATTATTATACTCCAGCATATTAATATTCCAGTGACTCCATATATTTCATATATTTAACTACCATAAGCGCAATTTTGAACGTAATGGCATCTTCAAATACACGAAGATCAAGTCCCGTACTTTTCTGAAGCTTGTCCAAACGGTAAACTAACGTATTACGGTGAATATAGAGCTGTCTTGAAGTCTCTGACACATTGAGATTATTCTCAAAGAACTTATTAATAGTAGTAAGCGTCTCCTCATCAAAGTCATCCGGTGATTTCCCCTCAAAAATCTCACGAATAAACATCTTACAGAGAGGGATCGGAAGCTGATAGATCAATCTTCCAATACCGAGTGCGCTGTACGCAATAATATTCTTCTCACTGAAAAAAATCTTACCTACATCGAGTGCCAGCTTTGCTTCCTTATATGACTTGGAAACCTCTTTAATGTCACTGACAACGGTTCCATATGCAATGAGAATATCTTCTTCTCCGTCATTGCAAAGCAGGTTATAGAAATTCTGTGCAATCTTTTCAAGCTCTTCGTGTCCGTCATTTAACTCCAGTTCTTTAACGACTATAATATTCTTCTCGTCTACCGCTGTTACAAAATCCCTGGCTTTACCACCAAGAAGTGAGCGCACATTGTCAAGGGCACTGCTGTCCTTCTCATGTTTTGTCTCAATAATAAAGATAACACGTCTGACTTCCGTGTCAATATGCAATTTCTTAGCACGGTTATAAATATCAACTAACAGCAGATTGTCTAACAGCAGGTTTTTAATGAAATTATCCTTGTCAAAGCGCTCCTTGTATGCGACAAGAAGATTCTGGATCTGGAATACAGCGATCTTACCCACCATATATACATCCTCTCCTCCACCATTAGCAAGAAGAATGTACTCTAACTGATGCTCATCAAAGATTTTAAAAAACTGATATCCCTGTACGACCTGACTGTCTGCCGGAGATTCGACAAAAGATAATACCTCTTCGTCATAGTTCTCCTGTTTTGAAAATGTACTTGCGAGGGCTTTACCATCTGTGTCCATAATACAAAAATCGATTCTGGTAATCCCTTTTAACCCTTCAATTGTATTTTGAAGTATTTTATTAGGTATCATAGATTATCTCCTCCACTCATTTCAATATGCATTTTACACAACAAAGCCATCAAATATTAAGTCATTTTGCATATTACTAGACCTATCTTAATACATATCAACAAAAAAATAAAGAGGAAATCAATTTTTTTTGTTGATTTCCTCACTTTTCTTATATCTCTTCTCTCTGTTGCGGTTCTGCTGCCTCAGAAAGCATCGCTTTTTGTTTTTCCATCTCTTTCTTAAATATCCTTCGAGTAAAGAAACGAGAAAATGTTCCTTTATCAAAGCTCTGTTTCATCCACGGAAGCGTAGTCTTTCCCACTCCGAGCAGTACTCTCGTATTCATAAGCGCTCTGTTCTTCGCCGCGAAATCTTCCTGAAGCGGTGAACCAAGCACCGAAAGTACGCAATCGGTCTCCGCTCCGTTGATCTCATTCACAAGCATATCATCTGCTCTGTCCGTCGCCGAAACCTTTGCCATCCCTACGATCTGAATGCCCTTATAATAATGCTCCAGATAGTGAAACAGTGCCTCGCCCTCTTCTTCTGTCTCAACGAGAAGATAGACTCTTTTATGATTTTTATGAAGGAAACGTAAAAACATCTTTACAAAAAGACGATCTTCCGTCTCCTTAATGCAGCGCTTTTCTTCAACATCAGCAGCCTCCAGTATCATCTTTTCCCCGGCGAGCACCAGATCAAAGCTTTTTAACTGCTCCTTTGTCTCTGTCTCAAGATCTACATCCATAACTGCGTCTACACTCAAAATTTCCACAATGCTGACCGGATCTGTCTCCATAAATGCAACGGCCTCTTTCATTGCTTCTTTTCCAGTATAATTGTCTATATATATTCCTAAAACATTGATTTTGCTGTCCATTCTTTCTGCACCTGCTATATCGAATAAATTTATCATATTATTAAGCTTTTCGATTATAGCAAATGGACTTTCCCTTTTCAAGGCTTCCCGCTAAATGTTCATACTAGTTAACATTCGTAACATTTTTGTCACTTTTTGTTACTTTTCCTGTTATTATGGTAAACGGATCTCCTGTTCCAGGGTAAAGGAGTATATGATTTTTTCTTTCACGCATTTCTTTGTTGCCTGCTCCAATGCTTTCGCATAATAATCAAGCTGGCCGTGATATCTGTCTATAAGCTCCTGCCCGTTCTTCACCCGGTCTGTCTTATAATCCAGCACGACAAGTCCATCCGGTTCTTCAAAATACACATCAATGATTCCCTGCACAAGTATAAGCTCGCCCTCTTCCTCATCGTCCCAGATTTTCTCTGCCGGAACGCCAAGCACAAATGGCTGCTCTTTCCACAGACGCCCAGCTCTTGCACATGCCTGCATTCTTTTTCCGCTTTCCGTCTGCAAAAATGCAAGAAAATCAGAAGCTGCTATCGCATCTGCCATCTCCTGCGTCATTTTCTCTTCTTTGACAAATTGCTCCAGGCAGCATTTTAACGATTCTTCTTCATATTCCGTTGTAAAATCAAGAAGCTCCAATGCTCTATGGTAGGCTGTTCCTCTTGAAGCTCCCGTAAGAAGCGTCTCTTCTTTCATAAAAGAAGGCAGAATCTCTTTCGTTTCTTCTGATTCAAATAACTGTTCGCCGTCCTGTTCTTCTCCGGATTCCTGTAAATAGATTCGTTTCTTCAGCTCAGAAACTGAAAACTTCATCTTTCTCATCCGGCTGTTTTTGTATGGATATTCGTATGCGAACTGCACATTCAGATTCTCATGCAGCTGCTCGTCATATATTTTCTCTGTGTCCCATGCTTCCAGCACACTTCGGTCAATGAGTCCTTTCCGTTCTTCTTTCACCTGATTTTCAACAATATCCGAAACGTTGAGAAGGTTTATGTGTAATGGAATGGATGTGTCCGCGCGCAATATCGCCGGAAGGACAAAATCCCAACACGTCGTTGCCTTACTAAGCTGCAGAAAATCTAAAGCTCCATTGCCACCTTTTCCTGCCGCATCGTATTCTGCCTTTCTTTTTTCAAGGTTCGCTATTGTACCGGTAATAATAAGTTTCTCTTTTGCTCTTGTATAGGCAACATAGAGCACTCGCAGTTCTTCTCCAAGTGTCTCCAGCCGTTCTTCCCGCTGGATTGCCTTTTTCAGAAGGCCCGGCCTTCTTGTGCGCTGCTTTAGATCGATCGCATCCAGTCCGATCCCAAACTTTGCATTCAGCACTACCCGGCTGCTTACATCCTGCATGTTAAATCGTTTCCCCATACCTGCGACAAATACAACCGGAAACTCCAGTCCCTTACTTTTGTGGATTGTCATAAGACGGACGGTGTTAGCCTGTTCCTCTTCTACGTTCGCCTCTCCATAATCCACCTCATATTTTTGCAGCTGCTCCATATAACGCACAAAGTGAAACAGTCCTTTGTAGCTCGTGCTTTCAAATGTTCTTGCCTTTTCGATCAGCATATCGATGTTCGCTTTTCTCTGGATTCCGCCTGGCATGGCAGACATGTACATTTCATATCCCGTATCATCCAGCACACGCTGTAAAAGCTCATGCATCGGCGTATACGGAACAATCTTCCGAATATTTTCCATAACCGTCAGACATTTTTCCAGTTTTACTTTAATTACTTCCTGGGCGCCTTCCACACGATATTTCTGTACCGCCATATAAAATGGTTCTTCCGGATATGCACTGCGGATCGCCGCCAGGTCATTGGCACTAAAACCGCCAATACAGGACGTCAGAACCGCCGTCAGTGGGATGTCACACCTTGCATTGTCAAGAATCCGTAAATAATCTAACAGCACACTGATCTCCTGCGTTTTAAAATATCCTTCCTTCGTCCCTGCAAATGCCGGAATTCCTTCCCGTCCCAGCACTTCAGAGAATACATCCCAGAATCCTTTTGCACTTCTCGTCAGGATCACAATGTCGCGATACTCGATCGGCCTGAGTTTTCCACTTTCTTTATCTGTAACCGGAAACTTTTCCTCTATCATTCTGCGGATTTCCCCGGCAATCGCATATCCTTCTATTTCCCGTTCATTGACGCCTTTTACTTTATTATCAGCATCGTCTCTGACATCCGTATCAATAAGCAACACTTCCGTGTCATTTTTTCCAGTCTCTTCATAAGAAGCACCTACATACAACGCAGCATCTTTATCATAAGTAATGCCGCCTAGGTCTTTTCTCATGATCTGTTCAAAAATGAAATTGGCGCTTTCGAGCACCTCCCTGCGGCTTCGAAAGTTTTTATGGAGATCGATCCTCTGCGTCTTGCTGTCCGTCTTATCATACGTATTATATTTACCCATAAACAGTTCCGGTCGCGACAATCGGAATCTGTAGATGCTCTGTTTGACATCTCCAACCATGAAAATATTGTAATTTCCTTCGCATACTGTAGAAATGCTTGTCAACAATGTCTCCTGGATCAGGTTACTGTCCTGATACTCATCGATCATAATCTCTGCAAACTGCTTTTGATATTCTTTGGCAATAGCCGAAGGGACGAATTCTCCGTCTTTTTCCTCCGTAAGTATACGCAGCGCATACTGCTCCATATCGGAGAAATCGATCATATTTTTACCACGCTTCTTTTCCTCAAATCGTTCTGCAAATCTGCACACAAGGCGTGCAAGTTCTTCGATCATCGGCGCACTGGCATTTAGATCATCTACCATCTGATGAAGCGGTGCGTAGAAGAACATCTCATTCAATTCTTTCATCGCATCCTTCATGGTATCTCGCAAATATTTTACCTGCTCTTTTTTTGCATCAGATACAGTATCGTCTCGTTTTGACGACAGCCTCGTCCACTTGTATTCATTTTCAAAAGCTGCTGCAAGCTCCAAAAATGTCTCCTTCGATGCAAGCTCTTCTATATACATGCGATCATTTTCAAGTGCAGTCTCATACATATAAGGGCCATCCGCCTCCCGGCAGACTTCCAGCGCCTGATCAATCTTTTCAACAGCATCCTGCAAATACATTTTCACCTGGTCTTTTATTCTTATGACATATTCTTTTTCTTCCAAATCCTCAAAATCTTCCACTTTATATGCATTTACACAATCTTTGATCCATCGTTCTGCATCCGGATAACTTCTGGAATACTCAAAAATCTTCAAGATCAGCTCTTCTATTTTCTTATCATTTTTTCCGTCCCCATAAGCGGTTGTAAAATCAAGAAACTGCTGTCGTCCTTCTTCATATTCTTCTTCGAGCATATCTTCGAGCACATCGTGACGAAGAAGCTTTAATTCTCCTTCTTCTCCGATTCGGAATCCGGGATCCAGACCGATCGCATAAAAGTGATCCTTGATCACCGACAGACAGAAGCTGTGGATCGTTGTAATGCGAGCATTATGGATCAATGTCGCCTGCTGCATCAGATGTTCATTGTCTGGTTCTTCCTCTAATTTTTTCTCGATTGCCGCACGGATACGGTCTTTCATCTCCGCTGCAGCTGCCTCTGTAAATGTAACAACAAGGAGTCTGTCTACATCGATCGGATTTTCATCCTTCGTAAGCATCGTTATAATGCGCTCTACTAAAACCGCAGTCTTTCCGGACCCTGCTGCCGCTGACACAAGAATATTGCGGTTGCGCAATTCGATGACTTTCTGTTGTTCTGGTGTCCATGCCACGCCCATTATTGCTCCTCCTTGCTCCGACATTTTGCTTTCATTTTCTGAAATGCTTCTTCTTTTGAAATCTTTGAAAGGTCTCTGTAATGATATCCCGGAACTTTCAGGTCAAATCCACAGATGTGACGATATGCACAATAATCACATCCGGTTTCTGTCCCCTGTCGATATGGCACCGGCAACACATTTCCCTCGATGATCTCCTGATGCGTCTCTTTCACTTTCTTCTGTGCATACTCCATCAGAAGCTCAAACTCTTCTTCGGATGCAACCTTCGATGTCTTTGAAAGACTTCCATTTTTGTTAAATTTAACCGGCACAGCCAAAGACTCGCCGTTTTTCCCATGTTCCAGATGCTCCAGTGTGTTTGCCTTCATATTAATAAGCCCATCTGGAAGAAGTGTCTTCAACAATTCCTTGTTTCTATGTTCTTCTTTCACTTCATCCGGCTCATTTGCGACTTTATCCATCACTTTTCCGTCAAGAAGCGGATCCTGGATGCGATAATAAAATACACCGGATGGAATGATTTCTTTGCCCGGATGTATTTTCTGTTCTCTTTCGGTTGCAGCCTTCATGTAAACCATTAGCTGCAGCTGCAATCCATGATATAGGGAAACAACGTCAAAACTCTTACTTCCGGTCTTATAGTCAATGACTTTCACATAAACCTTATCTTCCTCTTCACATGTATCAATGCGGTCGATCTTACCATTGGAAAATCGCACTTCGTATGCAGATGGGGCAAAATCTCCTCTCGAAAGCTGTTCGGTCAGTGTCCAGATCGTACGCTCCATCATTCGTTTGATACGCTCTACCATATAAGTGTTTCTTGCTGAACTATAAAGCACGGAATTTCCATAGTCTGTAATGGCTTCCTCCACCGCTTCATCAATATAGCGATTGCGCACCTCGTCCTGGAGCTCTGTCCATTTTTCCCTGTTCTTTTCAATTTTTTTCGAATAAAATTCCAGTGCTCGATGGCAGACATTTCCAAAGTCTACAGATTGGAACTCATATTCCGGACGTTCTTTCAATTTCAATCCGTAAGTCAGGAAATGTGCAAATGCGCAGACACTGAACCGTTCCATTCGAGATATACTGTCTTCAAAATTCTCTCCATACAGCTGTCTGGCCACCTGTTTTGTGAGCGCATCTGTCGGCATATGATAATAACCGGCTTCCAAAAGTGTCTCTACACTTTTCTTCCACTTCGGATGCTTTTTATACCATGTATACAGCTCACACCAAAGCGGATCTAATGTACCCGTATGCTCCTGCATCCTCTTGATCAAATACGCAAGTCCCAGTTTTTCTGTAAACTCTCTCTCTTTAAAGCTTTTTTCCTCTTCTTCTATAATCGCGAGCTTCGGATACAGCTTTTTAAGATCCTTCACAAGGTATGCCGGACGCATATTTTTACCGTCAGAAGATACCTTGCTATAGAAAATATCCAGTTTTTCCGATGGTTTGGTGAGATTCATATAAAGGTAATATTTCTGTGTGTAAGCACGTTCCTTCCCACCTGGAGAAAGGGATAATTTTTCATTTTTAAATACTTCCCTGTCAAGCTCTGACAAAAGTCCGGTACGCATAAGATTACCCGGCAGGAACAAATCGTTCGCTCCGACAAAAAGCAAAGCGCGTATATCCTTCAGACGGGTTCGCTCCATATCACCGACTACAACCTGATCGATGCTCTGTGGAATTACACCGACTCTTGCTTCCTCGAGTCCTGCATCCAACAGTTTGCAGTATTCACTTGTTGATACCGGTTCGTCGCCGAGAAGCTCTACAAATTTATCTGCCAGCTCGATCACGATCCGATAAATCTGCGCATATTCTTTTGCAAGCGCCAGCTGTCCATTTTCGAGGAAATATTTTTCCTGATCTGCGATACGCTCCTGCAGGTTTTCACGCACCATAAATTCATACAGTGCCATTGTAATATCTTTCACTGTTTTCCTGCGCTGTCTTAAAACGAATATAAAATCATCCACTTTTTCGACAAAACGGGTACGATAATGATTCAGACGCTCTAAATCTTCTTCTTTCGTATCTTTCAATCTGCGGATCCATTTTTCCTGCCAGCGCTTGTATCCTTTGATTCCCATTCCGATCACATAGTTTTCCATCTCATCGACTTCATCGTGTGTAAATCCGGCAAGATCGGTACGCAGAAAACGAAAGACACTCTCATAAGTAAAATTTGCTTCTGCCATGCCAAGAAGGCTGCGCAGATATTCAACAAAGGAATTCAGCAAAATGCTCCGTTTATGATCCATAAAAATCGGAATATCATATGTCTCAAATGCTCTTTTCAATGCATCTGCATAGGTCTCCATATCACTGACGATCACTGCGATCTCGCGGCAGCGGTATCCTTCTTCTCGCATAAGCGCGCGTACCTTCTGCGCTGCGGCGAGTGCTTCTTCTGTCGGATTTTTCGCCTCGTGAATATGCACTGCATCCTGCTCCTGTTCATAAGTTTTCCGACGATAACGGAAAAGATTTCCTTCCAGAAATGCAAGCGCCGGATTGTGTTTGAATCGATACGGAACAGGATCAAAAAGCTCCATCGGCTCTTCGATCTCTATCCGATTTTCCTTTGCAAGCTCCAGCACGGACGTCACCATCTGTTTACTCAGTCCGAACAGCTGATACGGATGATCATAGCGGTATGGATCTTCCATTGGATCGATCGTTGCAGTAATAACTACTCTTTTGCAGTGCTTCATCAGTTCTCCTAAAAGCCGGTTCTGTACCGGTGTAAAACCGGTGAAACCGTCTAACACGATCGTACTGTTTTTTAAAATCTCAGATTTGCAAACGACACGGTTTAAAACGTCCAGAAGCTCTTCTTTTGAAATATAGCGTTCTTTCAAAAATTGCTGGAATCCGGTGTAGAGTGTTTTCATGTCCATAAGCTTATAATAAAGCTTTGACTCTTCTCCTACATTCTCCATGACCCGATCTAGTTCTTCTTCCCCGATGTCGTACTGCGCAAATTCCGAAAGCACCGATTTCACTTCGCTGATATAGCCTAATTTGCGAATATTTCCTTTCAACATCTTCAGTTCATCTTCGCAGTTTCCGGCGATTTTTCGCAAAATAAGATTCTTCCCCTCGTCGTCCAATACCGGCAACATACCAGCCCCAGTTTCCTCGAAAATACGATAAGAAAGACGCACAAAGCTTAAGACGTCTATATTCATAATGGCATGTCCATCATGCATCGTCACAATGTCTTTCTGTGTCTGCATCGTAAACTGTTCCGGCACAAGTACAATAAAATTTTCTTCCGGATGCTCTTTCGACAAGTGGATCACATTTTTATATAATTGATAAGTTTTTCCTGACCCTGATGGTCCTAATATAAATTTTAAAGGCATAGGTTTTCCTCCTATGCCTTAGTATATCTTATTGAATGAGACAAATCCACCCCATACTTTTTTCTGTTCTTGTATTCCTTTTACAGTGTTCTTAACTTCTCTGTAAACTCATTGCTCAATGTGATCTTTGCAACGTAGAATACATCTCCGGTCATATACACATTCCAGTCATCTTCCACTTCTACCTGCAGCTTACCACCCGGCATATGTACAACAACCTTGCTGTTTGTCATACCAAGCTTATAAGCAACTCCAGCTGCTGCACAGGCTCCGGTTCCAGATGCAAGTGTATATCCGGCGCCACGCTCAAAAATTTCGATCGCAATATTTTCTTTATCGATCACTTTCATGATCTGCGTATTGATACGATTCGGGAAATATCTTGCAATCTCTGCATAATCTCCAATCTTTGTGACAAGCGGTTTGGAGATCTCACGCATAGGGATCACGCAATGTGGATTTCCAATATTTACACATGTAACCGGATACAGTGTACGTCCAAATACCATATCCTCGTTGATCACTTCTCTTCGTTCTCCGGTTACTGGGATATCATCACTCCAGAAAGAAAGCTTTCCCATGGAAACGCGAAGTCTGCTTCCATCTTCGTTTAAAAATGTAACCTCAACCGGTCCATTTCCTGTATATAATTTAAAATTTTTCTTCTGTACATAGCTTGCGTCTTTTAAATATTTTGCAAAAATACGTACACCGTTTCCACTTGTCTCAGACTCGCTTCCGTCTGGATTCCATACTTTCACATACATTCCGTCTTCTTTTAAAATCGGTCCTTCCAACACACCATCAGATCCAAGTCCGGCATTTCTGTCGCAGATCATCTGTACATTCTTCTCATTTAATTCCAGTTCATTTTTATTTGGATCAAATACGACATAGTCATTACCTAATCCATGATAACGTTCTAAGATTACTTTCATATATATACCTCCGATTTACAAGAAATCCTCTGATTTCTTTCTCCCACTAGCTTACCTTTCTATCATAACAGGCATAATTTTCGATTTCAACGTTATTTGAAAAGTTTCTGATGGAATTTTCAGACTGGAAAATTCATACAGTGACTCTCGAGTAAAGATCTGCAGGTACATATGCCTTCACGAAAATGCCGTCTTCCTGATACTTTTCTTCTATAAGCTCTCCATACTTACGGATAAGCTGAATCTTTCCTGCGTCCTTATAAGGGTACAGACATTCCAGGAATACTTTCTGTTCTCTTAAAACTGCCTCGATCGTTTCTGTCAGTTCCTCCAGCCCCATTCCAGTCTTCGCTGATATATTCACTGTATAATCTGCTTTGAAATCACGGATAAGCGGCGTCTTTTCCAGTTTATCCTGCTTATTAAATGCTGTGATGATCGCTTTGTCCTTTACTCCCAGATTATGAAGCGTCTCATACACTGTATACATCTGACTGTCCATCTGCGGACTGGACGTATCAACGACATGCAAGATCACATCTGCATACTTTGCCTCCTCCAGTGTACTTTTGAAAGCTTCGATCAAATGATGTGGCAATTTATTAATAAATCCGACTGTATCTGTAAGAAGTACTTCCTGTCCGCTGGCAAGCTTCAAACTTCTTGTCGTCGGATCAAGGGTTGCAAACAGCTTATCCTCTGCCAGTATACCCGCACCTGTCAATTGATTTAACAATGTTGATTTTCCCGCATTCGTATAACCGACAATCGCTACAACCGGAACAAAGCTTGCGCTTCTTTGCTCTCTTGTCACATCGCGGTGTCTTTTTACTTCTTTGAGTTCACGGTTCAGACTGGCGATACGGCTTTTAATGAGACGTCTGTCCATCTCCAGCTTTTTCTCACCCGGTCCTCTCGTTCCGATTCCACCGCCAAGTCTGGACATCGCTGTTCCAAATCCGGTCAGTCGCGTCTGACGATACTTCAGCTGAGCAAGTTCTACCTGAATCTTTCCTTCACTTGTAGAAGCTCTTGCCGCAAATATATCTAAGATGAGCAATGTACGGTCCATTACCTTTACATCCAATTCATCCTGTAGATTTTTCATCTGTGCAGGCGAAAGCTCGTCATCACAAATAATACCTGTTGCTTCCGTCTCCCACAACAGATCTTTGATCTCTTCTATCTTTCCTTTTCCAACATAAGTACCCGGGTGTACTTGCTCCCGGTTTTGTATCACACGGCCGACACTCTTTGCGCCGGCTGTACTTGCAAGCTCCGCAAGTTCAGCGAGGGAATCCTCCATATTTTCTTCTCCCGGAAGCTCCACTCCAACTAAGATTACTCGCTCTTCTTCCTGTTTTAATTCAATCATAACAAGCTCCACTTTTTACTTGAGCACTTTCGATCTATTATCTTGTTTCCAGAAATTCGACTTCTTTCTTTGCAGTCTTATCATCCGGATATTTTTTCAGATATTCGTTCAGCTTCTCTTTTGCCTTTTCCCAGCTTTGCAGCTTCTCATAAGAGACGATCACATTATATTCCATCTCTCTTTTCATCTCATCTGATACGCCGGAAGCACTTAATCCTTTTTCAAAATAAGACAGGGCACTCTTACCATCTTCCAGCTTCAATGCGCAGCTTCCCATCAGATTGTAAAGTGTTGCATTTTCTTTCGTACCGGCTTTGACTGCCTTTTCAAAGGCTATTAACGCCCCTTTATAATCTTTTTGCTCGAAGCATGCAATTCCGATTCCACGGTAGGAATCTGCCACATTCTTATCCTGCTTTACTGCTTCCTTAAAACTTTTTTCCGCCTGTTTATATTGTTCAGATTTTAGATGACTGACACCTTCTTTGTATGGATTACCGGAACACCCGGCAAGTGAAAGTCCCATACTCATTGTCAATACTACTGCTGCCAATCTTTTCATCGATATTATCTCCTTATACTTATGCATAATATTTTACGACATAAAGTGCATTCAGGATCGCTGCAAATACGACTCCTACCTCTGCTACAATCGCTTCCCACATTCCAAAGTATCCTACTAATGCGAGTAACACAATAATTACCTTCACTGCAATCGCAAAAGCAATATTCTGATTTACTACACGAAGTGTCTCTTTAGAAATTCGGATCGCATCTACGATCTTCGGTAACTCATCCTCCAAAAGAATGACGTCCGCTGCCTCGATTGCAAGTGCGGAGCCTAACGCGCCCATGGCAATTCCGATATCTGCTCTTGTCAGGATCGGCGCATCATTTACACCGTCTCCGACACAGACCAGTTTTTCCATATCATCCTGGATCGTAAGGAAATCTTCAAGCTGTTCTAGCTTATCTGACGGTAGGAGATCTGTATAGGCATAATCCATATGGAGCTCCTTTGCCACCGCATATCCTGCTGCCTTCGTATCACCGGTCAGCATTACGAGTACCGCTTTGCACTTATCTTTCAAATACTTCATTGTCCACTTTGCACGGTATTTGATCGCATCTTCAATGAGGATCGCTCCGACGAACTCATTCTCTTCACTGACATAGACAACCGTTCCGAGGCTTTCATATTCTTCTACATCTACATTGTAATTTTCCATCAGTCGATAGTTACCGACATGATAACGTTTTCCATCATAATTTCCGGAAATTCCATATCCCGGGATCTGTTTGATATCTGTTACAAGGTCTTTGTCAATCTCACCATTGTATGCATTCAAAAGAGACTGCGCGATCGGATGGTTGGAATAGCTTTCAATATGCGCAGCAATTTTCAAAAGTTCTTCTTTTGATCCCTTCTCCACATATACATCCTGCACTGAAAATTCTCCTTCTGTCAGTGTTCCTGTCTTGTCAAATACAAATGTGTCCGCTTTCGAAAGGTCTTCCAGATAGTTTGCCCCTTTTATGACAATTCCCTGTCTTGCTGCAGATGCGATTCCTCCAAGAAATGCTATTGGAATTGACATTATAAGCGCAGTCGGGCAAGCCACAATAAGAAAGATCAGACCTCTGTAGATCCATGTATTCCAGTTGTGGTAAGAAAAAGTAAGTGGCGGATAGATCATAACAAAAAGCGCAAATGTCACCATTGCCGGTGTATAGATTCTTGAAAATTTCGTAACAAATCCTTCACTTTCCGCCTTCTTATTCTGCGCTTCTTCCACAAGCTCCATAATCTGTGCAACCGTAGAATCGTGATATACTTTTAAAACCTTCGCTTCTACCGCTCCACTCAGATTGATACAGCCACTGTAGATCTTATCTCCCGGAGACACTCTCTTTGGCATAGACTCTCCTGTAACTGCTTTCATATCCAGCAATGTTGTTCCGGCTTCCAGCACACCATCTACCGGTACACGCTCTCCCGGTTTGATCACGATCGTATCCGCGATCTGAAGATCAACCGGATCTACCTGTTCTTCCCCGTTCTCCGTCTTGCGGATTGCATAAGACGGACGGATATCTATCATCTCTTCAATGGAACGTTTCGCACGCGCCGTTGAATAAGTTTCAAAAATAACACCAAGTTCAAAAAGGATCATAACAAGTACACCTTCTGCATATCTTCCGATACCGAAGGCGCCGATCGTTGCTACTGTTATCAACGTATATTCTGTTAAGAGCTTACATTCCATCAGCCTGTCACAAAGCTTTTTAAACACGTCAAATCCTACAACAAGATAGGCGATCAGAAACCATACAAATTTCAATTCGTCATTCAGTGTATAACAAGAACTGGCAACAAGAGCCGCAACATAGATTGCGACACCGACTCCATATATTAAACTTTGTTTTTTCAACTGCTCTGTCATGTCCTATTATCCTCTTCTATTCCATAATGTGTTCCATTCCCTGGCTGATAATATTCTGGATATGTCCGTCTGCCAGTGAATAATAAACTGTTTTTCCCTCTCTTCGGTTTTTCACAAGCTTCATCTGCTTAAGCACACGCAGCTGATGTGAGATTGCTGACTGGGTCATGCCGAGCATATCAGCAAGATCACATACACACATCTCCGAGCGTAAAAGCACACATAGGATCTTGATCCTTGTCGCATCACCAAAGACTTTATAAAAATCTGCCAGCTCCATCAGCAATTCATCCGGAGGGAGTTTTCCTTTCACTTCATTAATAATCTGTTCGTGCACACATGTCACATCGCAACATTCTACTTCTGTTTTTTTCATGGTCTGTCTTCCTCTCATTTGATATATTATGCCAAAATGCTCCTGTCATTTCAACTGTTTGTAACAAAATGCAAGGAAATTTAATAAAATCTTGACATTGCTATTCGATCTGCCAGTCGACAGGTTCTACTCCATTCGCTTTTAAAAATTCATTTGTCTGACTAAATGGCTTACTCCCAAAAAAACCTCTGTACGCTGACAATGGACTCGGATGCGGAGCTTTTAAGATCAAATGTTTTGGATTGTTGAGCATCTTCGCTTTGCGCTGAGCCGGTGCCCCCCAAAGAATAAATACAATTGGACGGTCCTGCGCATTCAGTGCAAGAATCGCCGCATCAGTAAACTCTTCCCATCCGATTCCTTTATGAGAATTTGCCTCATGGGCGCGCACTGTCAACACCGTGTTCAGCATGAGCACACCCTGCTGGGCCCATTTTGTAAGGCATCCGTGATCCGGTATCGTACACCCTAAGTCATCGTGCAGTTCCTTGTAAATATTTACAAGAGACGGCGGCACTGCCACACCTTTTTTTACCGAAAAGCAAAGGCCATGCGCCTGTCCATTATTGTGGTACGGATCCTGTCCGATAATCACCACTTTTACTTTGCTCAGTGGAGTCAGGTGAAATGCGTTAAAGATATCTTCCGCCGGCGGGAAAATAAGTCTCGTTCTGTATTCTTCATTCACCTTTTCAAATAATTCTTTATAATATGGTTTTTTAAACTCACCTTTAAGTGCATCTAACCAGTCATTGTTAATTGCAGTCATATTCTTTTTCCTTCTTTTTCTTCTATTTTACATCTGTTGCGTTCTAGAGACGAACCGGTACATTTTTATCTCGAAGATATTCTTTTACTTCTTTAATCTCCAGTTCTTTATAATGGAAGAGGGAAGCTGCCAGTGCGGCATCCGCTTTTCCTTCTGTCAGCGCATCATAAAAATGTGAAAGCTTTCCGGCACCACCGGATGCGATCACCGGAATATTGACTGCCTCTGCGATTGCTTTTGTAATTTCCAGATCGTACCCCGCTTTCGTCCCATCGCAGTCCATGCTCGTCAACAGAATCTCACCGGCTCCAAGGCGTTCTACTTTCTTTGCCCATTCTATTGCATCGACTCCTACATCAACACGGCCTCCGTTTTTATAAATGTTCCAGCCGCTTCCATCTGCTCGTTTCTTTGCATCAATGGCAACGACTACACACTGGCTTCCGAATTTTTCTGCTGCTTCAGTGATTAGCTTAGGTGTATTAATAGCAGATGAATTGATGCAAATCTTATCCGCACCTTCACGAAGAAGCATCTTAAAATCATCTACTGTACGGATCCCGCCACCTACCGTAAATGGGATAAACACATTTTCCGCCACTTTACGAACCATATCTACAACCGTTTCTCTCTGATCGGAGGTTGCAGTAATATCTAAAAACACAAGTTCATCTGCACCGGCTTTGTCATAAGCTTTTGCAATCTCCACCGGATCACCTGCATCTTTTAAATCCACAAAATTAACACCTTTTACAACTCTTCCGTTATTTACATCCAGACATGGAATAATTCTCTTCGTATGCATCCTGGTACCTCCTTCTATAATTCCACAAAATTTTTCAGGATCTTCAGTCCAACGTCGCTGCTCTTTTCCGGATGGAACTGGCAGGCAAACACATTGTCCTTTTCTACAGATGCATGAATATGCGTACCATACTCCGTCGTTGCAGTTACAATTTTCTCATCTGCCGCCTTCAGATAATAAGAGTGCACAAAATATACATATGGCTCTTTTGGAAGATTTTTAAACAATCTTCCGTTATTTGTAAGCTCCAGAGAATTCCAGCTCATATGCGGGATCTTAAGTCCCGGATGATCTGGGATCCTTAAAATCTCACCCTTCAAAATTCCAAGTCCTTCTATCCCCGGAGTCTCGTCGCTTCGTTCGAATAAGAGCTGTAAGCCAAGACAGATTCCAAGAAACGGGGTCCCTTTTTCTACAACTTCATGAATCACCGGTTCCAGACCGTACTGTCGGAGCTTTGCCATCGCATCACCAAAAGATCCCACACCCGGAAGGATCACTTTATCAGCACTTAAAATCTGGTCTCTGTCTCTTGTGATGCACACATCCTGCCCTAAGTGGATCATTGCTTTCTCCACACTTTTAATGTTGCCGGCATCATAATCAATAATTGCTATCATACGCTTCACTCTCCTATTCCCGTCTTGTAACTTCTACTTCATGTCCAGCGTAAACCAGAATTCTACGCCATTTTCATAATTTTTTAAACCATACTGCTGATGGAAAGACTCCATGATCGCCTTTACGATGGAAAGACCGATCCCATTGCCTCCATATTCTCTTGTATGTGCTTTATCTACTTTAAAGAATTTATCCCAAATATGTTTCACATCTTTTTCCGGTATCGGTGTTCCTGTATTAAATACAGATACTCTCGCCTGTTTCCCGTCTGTTTTGATCTTCACATCTATGATCTTATCTCCGTTAAGATGATGGAATGCATTGCTCATATAGTTGCGGATAACCTGCTCTACTTTAAACTCATCTGCCCATACATAGACCGGATCTTGCTGTTTGAAATTAACTGTGGCATCCATCTGCTGTGCCATAATGTCCATACTTGCGATCACACCTTTTATGACTGCCGTCAGATCAAATCGTTCAAAGACGATATCTTCATCTCCGAATTCCAGCTGATTCAAGGTCAGAAGATTCTGAACCATCTTGTTCATCTTACCGGCCTCATCCATTATAACATCACAGTAAAACTCCATACTTTCAGGGTCTGTTGTCACCCCGTCTTTCAACCCTTCTGCATATCCTTGTATCAATGCCAGCGGTGTCTTCAGCTCATGAGAGACGTTTCCAAGAAAATCATTTCGCATCTCTTCAAGTTTTTCTTTCTGCTCAATGTCCTTCAAAAGATTGTTATTTGCACTTTTCAATTCTGAGATCGTGCTTTCCAGTTTTCTCGACATCCGGTTGAAATTTTCGCCAAGCTCCGCGATCTCGCTTGCTCCTCCACCTGGATATTTTGCATCAAAATCCAAATCTGCCATATGTTCCGATAAAACTGCAAGTTTTCTGATCGGATCGGTCAGACGTTTCGTAAAGAGAACAACGAGCAATCCGCAGATCACCATTGCCAGCGCTCCGATATACAACAGGAAACGATTCGACAGCTGTGCGCTTTCTTTAATACTTTCCAGCGGGCTTCTGATCAAGAAATTCTCTCCATTGTCAAACTCGCCCCACATCTCAATATATTCTGTTTCCGTCCACGGATCTTTTGTCTGGCGGATCTGATAATGCTTTTTCTTGGCAAGGATTTTGCCATTCTTCTGGGCCTGGTTTAAAAGATAACCCATCAGCTGCTTTTTGAGCAGTTCTTTGTCATGCACATTCGTTATAATACTGACATCATCCGAATTGGCACTTTTATATTCCAGTACAAGAAATAAAATGTTATTCTTCTCCGCCATTTTCTGAATATGGTCGGAAACTTTTTCTTCCGTAAGTGTATTATTTTTTGCTCCGCGCTGAAGCTCTTCATACATTTTAATAAATTCTGTTTCCTTATTTTTAATGTAATAAGGTTCCAGAAAACGTGCGTTGATGATCCACATTGCCCCGATGAGGCAGACAACCATCCCGATAAATGCAATGATCATCTGTCGTTTGATCGAAAGTTTTTTCATCTATTCCACCTCAAATTTGTAGCCCATGCCCCAGATCGTCTTAATATAATTTCCTTTGTCTCCGAGTTTACTGCGAAGCTTCTTCACATGCGTATCGATCGTTCTTGCATCTCCAAAATAATCATAATTCCACACATTATTAAGAATCTTTTCTCTCGACAGTGCAATTCCCTGATTTTCTGCAAAATAAGCAAGTAATTCAAATTCTTTGAAGCTAAGTTCGATCTCCTTGCCGTCAATACTTACCATATGTGCAGATTTGTCAATCTCGATCCCGCCTGCATCTACTACAGAAGCTGCATCTACTCCGTGAGTTCTTCGAAGAACTGCCTCTACACGTGCAACAAGGATTTTCGGACTAAACGGTTTGGAAATGTATTCATCAATTCCAAGGTCAAATCCTTGCAGTTCATCTCTCTCTTCGGATCTTGCCGTGAGCATAATGATCGGGACCGCAGAGCTTTGTCTTACTTCCCTGCACACCTGCCAACCGTCCATCTTCGGCATCATAACGTCCAATATAATAAGTGCAATATCCTTCTCTTCATAGAAAACTTCCATTGCCTCCATGCCGTCGCCGGCCTCCAATACAATAAAGCCTTCCCTTTCCAGGAAATCTTTTACAAGCTTCCTCATTCTGCTCTCATCATCTACTACAAGTATTTTAATCTTATCCATCCAAAAACCCTCCTTCTTTGCGCTTATACTATCAAAAAAGTATGTCTGTTCTGTGAATTAATCTTCCTGTATTCCCAAAATCTCCGCCAGCACTTCAATAATGATCTCATTCGTGCAGGATTTTGTATACCCCATCATATGAAGCGAGATCTCGTCCTGTTTCTGCGCCTCTGTAAGAGAATCGTCATGTTTTGTCTGATCAATAAGCTGAATAAGCTGAGGTGTCAGATCCTCATAAATATCCAGTGTCTTCTGTGTGACCATTTTGCGTAGCTCTTCTTTGTTCATCGGTACCATATCAAAAATTCTCCTCTTCCTATATTATACACGAAGGTTCTGCTTGAAGTCTCTCTGCGCTTCTCTCTTCTGATCCTTCTTGGCAATGTCCTGACGCTTATCATAAAGCTTCTTACCTTTCGCCAGCCCGATCTCAACCTTTACGAGACTGCCTTTAAAATATACTTTTAAAGGAACGATTGCCATTCCTTTTTCCTTTGTCTTTCCGATCAGCTTATTGATCTCTGATTTATGCATCAGAAGTTTACGCACACGGAGTGGATCTTTATTGAAAATATTTCCCTTTTCATATGGGCTGATATGCATACCGTAGATAAATACTTCTCCATTTTCGATTCTTATAAAAGATTCCTTAATGCTGCATTTGCCCATGCGAAGCGACTTTACTTCTGTCCCATGAAGGGCGATCCCTGTCTCAAAGCTTTCGAGAATAAAATAATCATGATATGCTTTTTTATTATTGGCGATCATCTTGCCATTCGTCTTAGCCATTGTTTATATTTCTCCTTCTTTTACAAATTTAAAATCAATGGTGCGAAGGAATGTATCTGTATCCAATACACAGATCTTCACTCGCTGTCCTAGTTTATATGTTTTTCCGGTATGCATTCCAATCATCTCATGTCGTTCTTCATAATATTCATAATGATCATCTGTCATATTCACAACATGGACAAGACCTTCCACCGTATTTTCTAGCTCTACATAGACACCCCATTTTGTAATACCGGAAATCACTCCATCGAAATTCTTTCCGATATACTGTTCCATATATTCTGCCTTCTTAAGCTTGATCGTTTCACGCTCTGCTTCCTCGGCTTTTCGCTCCATCTCACTGGACTGCTTCGTCACTTTCTCAAGTATTGCCTCATAATGCGCACGTCTCTCCGGCGTCATACGACCTCTCAAGTTATCTTTTATGATCCTGTGGATCTGAAGATCCGGATATCTTCGGATCGGGGATGTAAAATGTGTATAGTAAGCTGCTGCCAGTCCAAAATGCCCTGCATTCTCCGGCGTATACCTCGCCTGTTTCATAGAGCGAAGCGCAAGTCTTGAGATCAATGCTTCCTCCGGCGTATCTGCCACTTTATCAAGCAGCTTCTGTATTTCTTTCGGTTTGATCGTGTTCGCACCAAGATGCATCGAATAGCCAAAATTATTGATAAATGTAGCCAAAGCCTGGATCTTCTCCTCGTCCGGTGTTTCATGCACACGGTATACAAATGGCAGCTCCTGCCAGTAATAATCTTCCGCTACTGTTTCATTTGCCAAAAGCATAAAATCTTCAATGAGCTTCGTGGCAACATTTCTCTCATAAGAACGGATCTCTACCGGTTTGCCTTTCTCGTCCAAAATAACCTTTGCCTCCGGAAAATCGAAATCAATGGCACCTCTTCGTCTTCTATGCTCACGCACAATTTTCGAAAGCTCTGCCATTCGCTCAAACATCGGAACGAATGCTTTATATTTTCCAATTTCTTCCTCATCTTTATCTGTCAGGATCTTGTTCACACTCGTGTAACTCATTCTCTGATCGATGTGCACAACACTCTCGGTGATCTCATGGTCGATCACATTTCCTTTCGGATCCACTTTCATAATACAGCTAAGCGCCAGTCGATCCTCTCCTGCATTTAACGAGCAGATTCCGTTTGAGAGTGCCTGTGGAAGCATTGGTATCACTCGATCCGCAAGGTACACACTGGTACCGCGTTTTAAAGCTTCTCTATCTAAAGCGCTGTTCTCCTGGACATAATTAGTCACATCTGCGATATGGACACCTAAAATGTAATTTTCGCCTTCTCTCACGAGAGATACGGCGTCATCTAAGTCCTTTGCATCCTCTCCGTCTATCGTAACCATCTGCCAGTCTCTTAAATCCTTACGGCCTTCTCGGTCTGCATCGCTTACCGGTTTAGCCACACGCTCCGCCTGACGCAATACTTTATCCGGAAATTCCGTAGGCAGATTGTAGCTTTTGGCAATAGATAAAATGTCTGTTCCAGGCTCATTGGAATATCCTAAAACTTCCACAACCTCCCCTTCCGGTTTGTGTCTGTCATCTCCATAAGATGTAAGTCTTACAACAACCTTCTGTCCGTCTTTGGCTCCTCTGTCCTTTGCCTCCGGCACAAAAATATCTTTTAATATTCTAAGATTGTCCGGCAGTACAAAGCCATAACTTTTTCCGTTGCGCTTATGATAAAGTCCGACTACATTCTCCAAATGTCGTTCCAGTACTTTCGTGATCTTCCCTTCCTTACTTCTCCCCTGTGGAGACCGGATGATCGTAAATTCCACCTGGTCACCATCCAGTGCGCCTCCGGCATTCTCTTCGGAAATAAATGTATCCTCCGGATCATCCTCCACTGTAACAAAGCCGAAGCCTCTCTGGTTGGCACGGTAAGTACCGATCAGCTTCTTCGCCTCTCCCTTACAGTACTTTCCGCGTTTGGAAAGATAGATTTTCCCTTCTTCTTCCAGACTCACTAAGATTTTTCGAAGATCATCTTTGTCTTCTTTTGAAACCTGCAGAAGCACTGCAAGCTCTTTAAATTTCATAGGCGTATACCAGTCATCACAGATGAGATCGTATACGACCTTTTTTCTTTTTTCTAATGTTTTGTCCACGTTATATTATACCCTCCTGATATGAAAAAAGAACACTCCTATACAGGAGTGCTCTGCCCATTCATTCTCATCATCTGCATTCTATGCAAATACTTTTAAATTCAACACTGCTGCCAGCACAATAAAAAGAATCGCAAGGAACTTTGTAGCCTTTACGAGTGCGCCTTCCATAGAACGTCCCTTGTTCTGTCCCCAATATGTATCTGTTGACATACCACCGATAGAACCAAGACCCTGTGTCTTTCCTTCCTGCATCAATACGATAGCAGATAAAGCGATACAATCTATTGCAAATATAATCATTAAAATCGTCTTTAAAATATCCATCCTTTCACACCTCCTGCGGATAAATCATATATATTCTATCATAGAGGCGTCGGATTCGCAAGCTTATTTTTACGATTTCCGATGATCTCACGGCAAACATATTTTTTCTTTTTTCTTAACCGCAAATACCTACTACACCGAATGCACCAGGACCTCCGTGACAAGTGATCACGCCACCGGTGCGCACCCATGTCACCTTCTTGATTCCAAGCTCTCTTGCAGCATTTTCTGCAGCTTCTTTCGTCTCCCCATCCATACCCGGAGACCAGATCAAACAGACTTCTTCTGATTTGAGTTTTTGCTCTTTAATATATTCCGGAACAATTTTGGCTGCAATTTTTTTCATTTTTCCACGATGTTTTTTTGTAGCCTGCAAAAAACCGTCTAAAATCTCGATCTGTGGATGTAATTTCAGCAGTTCCCCAGCGATTGCGGCACCGTTGCTGACTCTTCCGCCTGCTCTTAAAAATTTCAAAGTATCCGGAATAAAGCACATCTTGATACTTTCACAGATTTTTATTGCCTCCTCCTTCGCTTCTTTCAATGTCCACTCCGGATGGGCCTCAAGTGCTTTGGCGGTCTCGATAACTGCCATATACTGTCCGGCTGACACCTGCTTTGTATCTACACAGGCAATATTTTCAATTTCATCTGTATCGATGGCAATCTGCGCGCTCTGGTAGGAGCAGGTCGTCACTGCAGAATAAGCAAGATATAAAATCTCGCAATCTGGATCTTCTTCTCTTAGTTCTCTTATCGCTTTAGAAAAATCTTCCGGAGAGCTTCCGCTTGTGCGCGGCAGTTCGCCGGTTCTCTCATAATATCCATAGATTTCTTCTGCCGGGAATGTCCCGTCATCTTTTGTCTCATCTCCGAAGGATACATGCATCGGAACGAGTTTAATCCCATATTCTTTTGCTACATCTTTTGTAATGTCTGAACCTGTCTCAGCTAATATTACAATCTTTCCCATTTTACAATTCCTCTTTCTCTTCATCACGTAGTTTTTATAACTACATTTAATTGTATCTTAACCATATCTGTGATACAATTTACAAAACATGCGAATATGTAAGAAAGGAATTCTTATGCAACACAAATTATTTTCCAGAAAATATACGAAACGGACCCGTTTCACCCGCCAGTGCATCGGCGAAGCCATCATCGCTCTCGTTTACAAAAAAGAATTTGACTCTATCACCGTCTCTGATATCGTAAAGACAGCAGGTGTATCTCGTATGACTTTTTATCACTATTTTAAAGATAAGACAGAAGCTCTCGGCAATTACCTGCAGGAAGTCATTGACGGCTATCAGGATGTCTGCCCGAAAGACATTTCACTTGTTATGCTTCGACGCGAAGCTTCGATCCGTCATGCCCTCGGCTATTTTGATCAGTATGCCTCTCTTTTTCTGACTTTGGAAAAAGCAGGCTTATATGCTCTTATGATCGAAGCAATCAACGATTATATGCGTATCTACGTCGCTCCTTATTATTCCGGCTCCATCTATGAGCTTTATTTTTATGCCGGTGCCTTGTTAAACACTTTCATAGAATGGGAAAAAGGCAAAAAGAAAGAACCTGTCGATGAGATCGTACAGATTCTTCTTTCTTTAACTTCGAATTAAGGCTGCTGCCTCTTATCTTCTATTCTCTTAGTGATGGAAGAGACGGATACCTGTAAATGCCATTGCCATGCCATATTTGTTACATGTATCGATAACATTGTCATCACGTACAGATCCACCTGGCTGTGCAATATATTTTACACCGCTCTTGTGTGCGCGTTCAATATTATCTCCAAACGGGAAGAATGCATCCGAACCAAGAGCAACATCTGTCAGCTTATCTAACCATTCTCTCTTTGCTTCTCTTGTAAATACTTCCGGTTTCTCTTTGAAAATGTTCGGCCATGCATCATCTGCAAGAACATCCATGTAATCTTCTCCGATGTAGAGATCGATTGCATTGTCTCTGTCCGCACGACGGATTCCATCAACGAATGGCAGGTTCATAACCTGTGGAGCCTGTCTTAACCACCAGTTGTCTGCCTTCTGCCCTGCAAGACGTGTGCAGTGGATACGAGACTGCTGTCCGGCTCCGATACCGATTGCCTGACCATCTTTAACATAACATACAGAGTTAGACTGTGTATACTTTAATGTGATCATAGAGATTGCAAGGTCGATCTTTGCCTGCTCTGTGAGCTCTTTATTCTCTGTAACGATATTGTTGAAGAAATCTTCATCAATCTTTAACTCATTTCTTCCCTGCTCGAAAGTAATTCCAAATACTTCCTTATGCTCCATCGGATCTGGAACATAATCCGGGTCGATCTCGATCACGTTGTAATTGCCATTCTTCTTTGCTTTCAGAATTTCTAACGCTTCCGGCTCATATCCCGGTGCGATCACACCGTCAGATACTTCTCGCTTGATGAGCTTTGCTGTGTCTACATCGCAGACATCAGAAAGAGAGATGAAATCTCCAAAAGAAGACATACGGTCTGCACCTCTTGCTCTTGCATAAGCACTTGCAAGCGGTGAAAGTTCTCCAAGATCATCTACCCAATAAATCTTAGCAAGTGTGTCGCTGAGTGTAAGTCCTACTGCGGCTCCTGCCGGTGAAACATGTTTAAAAGAAGTAGCGGCCGGAAGTCCGGTTGCCTGTTTTAATTCTTTTACAAGCTGCCATCCATTGAATGCATCAAGGAAGTTGATATATCCAGGACGACCGTTCAACACTTTGATCGGCAGATCCTGATCATTCTTCATATAGATCTTAGATGGTTTCTGATTCGGGTTACAGCCATACTTTAACTCTAATTCTTTCATTATTAATTCTCCTGACTACTTATATGTGATTTCTTTGATTCCAACATTCTATTAATGATTTTTGTTGATGATTCTTGTCTCATATTCTCCTGTTGCGATATCAATATAACGAACGAATAAAGATACTTTGTTATCTTCATTCAGATTGTTCCACAGTAAATCTGTAAATGCATCGATCTCATCCGGAATAGCAATAAGCTTTGGTTCCCCTTCAAAGCTTGGCAGTGGATTCGCATCATGCTTGTATGTGTGGATGAAATGTCCTTCTCCTGCTGCCGGATTCTCATATGCGAATGTATAACGATTACATCCGGACGGATCTCCGTTGTTGCTCTTAAGAATAGACATTGCATAGTTGTATTTTCCGTCTTCGATGTGCATCACACCGGAAATACGTGGTGTGTAGTTCGGTCCGTCCGGCTCGAACTCACGGCTTCTCAGCGACTGTTCGAAAGTCATCTGCTTGTCCATGCCTTCGTAAATTGTATCTGTCTGATCTCCGTTTGTAACGATCGTCTTGTTGCCCAGCACACGCACCGGTGCATAAATGATCAAACTTGGATCTGTCAGTTTCGCCGGATCAAATGCCTGTGTACGGATTCCCTGTCCATCTTCCACAAATACACGATTGCGGCTGTTCTCACTTCTTCCCATAATAAAATAAGCAGTTACAGCCTTACTTGCGTCTGCACTTCTGCCTATAATGATTCCTCTTCCCGGATAGGAATTTTCATTCAGTTCTTTTTCAATTGCTAACATTTCCATAAGAGTACGTCTCCTTCTTTTAATTGGTTTTACGCTGTGCATCTATTATATAAGAAATCTTTATTGGATACAAGTGGCAACAGACAATCTCTTTTCTATATCTTATATATGAACATTAATTTTCATTAAAAAATTGTTACAAATTCATTACATTTTCGTGCAATTTTCATCTTGTTTGCTAAAAAAAAAAGGAGTAAAATAACTCAAGTTTGAATTTTAGACTAAAGTTGAGGAATCATTCTTATGAACACAGACACAAAAGAAAAGCAAAGAGATTATTTATTTGACAATTACAAAGTACTTTTGATCATCCTTGTTATCATTGGTCATTTTACGGAACCGTCATACCAGAACAATGACTTTTTATACACATTGAAATGGCTGATCGTATCTTTTCATATGCCTGCTTTTATTTTTATTTCCGGATATTTTTCCAAAAGAGAACTGACCTTTGCAAAATTATTTCAAAAGCTTGCTGTTCCCTATCTGGTATATGAGGTAATTTATTATTTATTTTACGTTTTAATCCTTCACAAGGATACAAAGCTGTACCTGTTATATCCAAAATTTTCACTCTGGTACATTCTCGCTCTATTTGTATGGCGGATGGTCACACCCTACTTTAAGAAAATACCTCATTATATGTTGATTTCTATATTATCGGGACTTCTGATCGGATGCAGCGACATGACAGACAATTTCTTAAGTCTGCCAAGGATCCTTGTATTCTATCCGTTCTTTCTTGCCGGAATGTCTTTTTCCCGAGAGACGCTTACAATGCTTCGCTCGAGAAAATTTCAGCTTTTCTCTGCAGGAATTCTTTTCACTTTTATTACATATCTGATTATAGATGATGGTCACACAGACTATTCTCTTAAGATTTTTTATGGAAGATACAATTATGATTTCTTAGATATGACAGACGGAGAAGGCATTTTCTGCCGCATCCTCTGCTATGCGATCGGCTTTCTGCTTACTTTTGCATTTTTAAGTCTTTTGACCGAACAGAAAAACATACTTTCTTATATCGGAAGCCGTACGATGCCAATCTATCTGTTCCACGGTCTAACCTATTCTTATCTGAAAGAATGTACATCCGTTCTTGACGATGTAGAAACGGTACCTGAATCGATCATACTGCTCGTCTTCTGTACCGCACTGGCTATATTATTCTCCACACTGCCGTTCAACAGATTCACAAAAATAGTTTCTAATCTGCCTGCGGCATTCGAAGTGTCTCCTTCGAATGCCCCACAGGTTTTTATGATCCACTGATCGTCTACTCCGGGATTTCTTCTCCCGGGTGGACGATTTTTTTCACCCATTCTTTCTTAATTTCCCAGATGTTTCCACATACATTGAAGATTGTCCAGTTGTCGATGCGAAATGCACGTTTCCAGCTTTCACGGATTTTTGCCACTTCCTCCGGATACATTCCTTTATATCGCCCTACAAAAAATTCAAATCCGTTCTGCACACCGATTTCTTTTAAGTGTTCCTTATATGCTGCCGCATCTTCTTCATCATCTGGTAAATAAATGCGATTGAGCACATAATCCCATTTTACATCGTCAAAATAAATGATCTGACTTTCTGGTACTTCTAGAACATAGACTACTGTGCCTGGTATCGGTTTCAAACAGTTTTCTTTACTGATCGAGCACCAGATCGGCGCATGCACATCCGCAGGCTTCTGCAGCCTCTTTGCCGCCTCTTTTGTAAACCAGTCATAACTTTCCATAAACAGCGGTGCAATGTCTCCCAAATGCATCTGCACGTATATGCGATGATTGATGATTCTTCCATCGCGTTCTAGCTGTTTTAAAGTCTTCTCGTTCTGTCTCGTATAAAGCTTTACCATTCTTTCCATAACAGTCTCCTTTTCTTAGGCAGATCTATCTTTCATCATCCGGCGATTCACAGAGGATCTTATACATGTTTTTCCGGCTGATCGCTCCGATCTCTTCTAGCTTATTGATCATACGATAAACAGTAGCTGTGCCAATCTTCGGATCTACCTTCAGAGCTCTGTAATAGATTTCCTTGCAGCTTGTAAAATCTTCCTCCAATATTACATCAAGAAGAACCTGCCGCTGTTTTGTAATTCTGCATCCTTCTTCCCGCAGATGATGAATGATTCTGTCTTTTTGCATCTTCGTTCTCTCGTAATTCTGACTGCTATTTTCCTGTGTCATAAATATGCTCTCCTAAACTAGTGACAATGTCCGCTGCAATGTTTACAGTCGCATCCACACTGTAATGATTTTCCGTTCTTTTTTGCTTTCACCATGCTGCGAATGATCAAACAAACGATTCCTAAAACAACTGCTCCAACAATTACTGTTGCCATAATATCTCCTCCTAATTGATAAGTATTTTCATTTTCTTCTACTAGTTAGTATATGCTAACTAATCTCAACTGTCAACATTTATACAGGATATTTTTAATTTTTTCGCAAGTCAGATATCTTTCTTCTCTCTTTCTATGTTATAATGAACAAATCTAGAATGTCTATAGAAAATTTTAAAAAAAGAAAGAGGTGAGCGGCATTGGTAATACGAGAATCCGCTGAAGACTATTTAGAAACAATCCTTGTTCTTCAAACCCGTCTTGGCAACGTACGCGCAGTTGATATTGCACAGGAATTATCCTATTCTAAGCCAAGCGTAAGTGTTGCAATGAAAAATTTACGTGCAGATAATTATATTAAGATCGACGAACACGGACACATTCACCTGACCGGAAGTGGTCTTGAGATTGCGAATAAAATATATGAACGTCATACCTTCCTTACCGGATGGCTGACATCCATCGGCGTAGATGCAGATATCGCCGCCGAAGATGCCTGCCGTATTGAACATGTGATCAGTACGCAGAGCTTCGATGCAATCAAACAATATATCGCTGAACATTAAAAAACAGCTGCCTTTTTGTGCAGCTGTTTTTTTGACGTAAATTTATTCAGGAATATAAATACCTTCTCTATTCTCACATTTTAAGAATGTGACTTTGCGACACCTTTCATATTTACCTTCAATGTCTGGCTCTCTTTATATGGACGGAAAAGCAAGTATAAGAATCCAATCACGATAATGATCGCTGCTGCCGTTCCGATTCCAAAGCTTCCACCCATTGCAAATGTACCAAACTGGTAAATGCACAGTGATACAAGATATGCTAAGAAGCACTGGTATCCAATTGCAAACCAAAACCATTTGATATTGTTCATCTCTCTCTTAATTGCTCCCATTGCGGCAAAACAAGGTGCACAAAGGAGGTTAAATACGAGGAAGGAATAAGCTGCAACCTGTGTCATACTGTTTGCAAGTGTTCCCCAGATTTCTTTTCCATCTTCGGCTACTTCTGCGAAACCAAAGAGCTGTCCAAATGTTCCGACTACGTTTTCTTTTGCTACAAGACCTGTGATTGCTGCTACTGCCATCTTCCAGTCTCCCCATCCAAGCGGTGCAAAGATCCATGCGATCAGGTTACCGATTTTGGCAAGAACACATTCTGCCTGTGCAGCTTCCAGCGCTACACCTTCCAGTCCATCAAAGTTGAGCATTGTGAAATGTCCGTTTACCCAGCCAAAGTTGAGTAAGAACCATACAACGATCGTAGATAAAGTAATGATCGTTCCGGCTTTTTTAATAAAGGACCATCCACGCTCCCACATACTTCTCAATACATTTCCAACAGTTGGCATATGATATGCAGGAAGCTCCATAACGAACGGCGCCGGATCGCCGGCGAACATTTTCGTCTTTTTCAATATAATACCGGAACAGATAATTGCTGCGATTCCAACAAAATATGCACTCGGTGCAACCCAGGAAGCATTCTTGAATAATGCACCTGCAATGAGGGCAATGATCGGCAGTTTTGCTCCACAAGGAATAAAGGTTGTTGTCATGATCGTCATCTTGCGGTCTCTGTCATTCTCAATCGTACGAGATGCCATAATTCCGGGAACACCGCAACCTGTACCAATGAGCATCGGGATAAAAGATTTTCCGGAAAGGCCAAATTTGCGGAAAATTCGATCCATGATAAACGCAACTCGAGCCATATATCCGCAAGACTCTAAAATTGCAAGGAAGAAAAATAATACTAACATCTGTGGAACGAATCCTAATACAGCACCGACACCGGAGATCACACCGTCTACGATAAGGCCTGTAAGCCAGTCAGCACATCCGATCCCTGTGAAAAAGTTCTGTGCCGCCGGTACGATCCATTCACCGAAAAGTTTATCGTTTGTCCAGTCTGTCAAACTGCCACCGATTGTTGAAATGGAAATATAATATACAAAATACATGATCACCGCAAAAATCGGAAGTGCTGCCCATCTGTTAGTAACAATCTTATCGATTTTATCTGATGTAGAAAGCTTTTCTCCTTTTTTTGCTTTCGTAACGCAATCGCCAATGATAGAAGAAATGTAAACATATCTTTCATTTGTAATAATACTTTCTGTATCATCGTCGAATGCATCTTCGAGCTCATTTATTTCAGAAGAAACATCGATCGCTGTCTTCATCTGTGTCTGGATTTTATCATCTTTTTCAAGAAGCTTGATCGCAAAAAATCGTTTCTGATCTTCCGGTACGATTCCTGATAATCTTCCTTCTACCTGCTCAATAATTGTTTCTGCTTTTGCCGAAAATTCATGCACCGGTGCAACTGCACTTTTTCTGTTTGCAAGCTCTACCGCTTTCTTTGCAGCCTCTTTGATTCCGGTTCCTTTTAAAGCCGAAATTTCAACGACATCACATCCAAGCTTTTCTTTTAATTTATCCAGATGAATCCGATCTCCGCTCTTTGCCAAGATGTCCACCATGTTGATTGCCATAACAACCGGAATTCCAAGTTCTAGAAGCTGTGTTGACAAATATAAGTTTCGCTCGATATTTGTTCCATCTACGATGTTAATGATCGCATCCGGTCTCTCGCCGATCAGATAATTTCTTGCTACCACTTCCTCCAATGTGTATGGAGACAGGGAATAAATACCCGGAAGGTCCATAAGCACGACATCCTTATAACCTTTTAATTTACCTTCTTTTTTCTCAACTGTAACTCCAGGCCAGTTACCAACAAACTGGTTAGATCCGGTAAGCGCATTAAATAAAGTCGTCTTACCACTGTTTGGATTACCTGCAAGCGCTATTTTTACTAACATATGTTCTCTCCTTCATTCCTGATTTTTATTCTTTGTTAGCGCAAGCTAACTTATAAGTAAAAAAAATTATTCTACTTCGATCATTTCCGCATCCGCTTTTCGTAAAGATAATTCATATCCTCTTACCGTTACTTCTACCGGGTCACCAAGCGGTGCTACTTTTCTGACAAAAATATCTACACCTTTTGTAATACCCATATCCATGATCCTTCTTTTTACGGGACCGGTACCGGTAAGCTTTGTAACTTTTACTTTCTTCCCGCAGGCTACATCTTTGAGTGTTTTCATTCCTTTAATACCTTCTTTCTTCTTAATATACGCTTCTATCTATAATTTGCTACGTCGATCATACCATGATCTTATTCGCCATCTCCTTGCCGAGAGCAACTCTGGAATCTTTTACATTAATGATCAGATTACCTCCGACCTCCGACACGACCATTACATTCCCTCCGACAACAAAGCCAAGGCTTTCTAAAAAGCGACGTGTCTCTTCTTTTCCACCGATTCTTTTAATTGTATATTTTTCACCGGAATTTACCATTGCTAACGGCATCATGATTCTCCTTCCTTTCATTTCTTAATGATAAACGTTTTCATTTATTACGATAGTTAGTTTATGCTAATTTATCCCGGATGTCAATATTTTTAATGATAATGTTTTCTCAATAAGCTTTCTCTGCAAAAAAATAAAAGCCATTCTCTTTCAAGAACGGCTTTTATCACTATTATAAATTTTTTACAAATAATGCCCGGATTGCATTCAATACTGCGATCACCATAACACCTACATCTGCGAAAATGGCCACCCACATATTGGCAATACCGAGAGCTCCTAAGATCAGGCAGATTCCCTTCACTCCTAAAGCAAAGTAAATATTCTGGTATACGATTCGAATACATTTTTTCGCGATTTTAATTGCCTTTGCAATCTTTAATGGATCATCATCCATCAACACAATGTCGGCTGCTTCAATCGCTGCATCCGATCCTAACGCTCCCATTGCGATTCCAATGTCGGCTCTGGAAAGTACCGGTGCATCGTTAATTCCATCCCCCACAAAGGCAAGTTTTTCTTTATCCAGCTTCTTTTCCAGCAGTGTTTCTACTTCTGTCACCTTATCTGCCGGCAGCAGCTCACTGTGCACTTCCTCAATACCAAGCTCTGCTGCCACCTGCTCTGCAACATTTTTCGCGTCCCCGGTAAGCATTACTGTCTTTTTCACACCGGCGCGTTTCAATTCCTGTATTGCCAACGCCGCATGCGGTTTCAAGAGATCGGAGATCAATATATGTCCCACATATTTCCCATCGATCGCCATATGTACAACTGTACCGATGCTGTGGCAATCCATATAAGAAATGTGTAATCGCTCCATCAATTTTGCATTTCCTACAGCAACCGGAATTCCATCCACCTTCGCAGTCACTCCGTTGCCGCCAATCTCTTCAATATCTGTCACACGATCTCTGTCAATTGCTTTTCCATAAGCTTTCTTCAAACTTTTGCTGATTGGATGGGATGAGGCACACTCTGCATGAGCTGCATATTCCAGCAGCTTTTCCGCATCCATCTCATTGTGGTGCACGCCACTGACTTCAAACACTCCCTGTGTCATCGTACCCGTCTTGTCAAATACAACGTATTTTGTAGAAGCCAATGTTTCAAGATAATTCGATCCCTTTACAAGCACACCCTGATTGCTGGCTCCTCCGATTCCCGCAAAAAAGCTCAGTGGAATACTGATCACCAGCGCACAAGGACAACTGATTACAAGAAATGTAAGTGCGCGGTATAGCCAGTCCCCCCACTGCGGAGAAAGACTAAGCGCAAGCAATCTTACTAAAGGCGGAACAATTGCAAGCGCAAGTGCACTGTAACAGACTGCCGGTGTATAATATCTTGCAAATTTAGAAATGAAATTCTCCGATTTTGATTTTCTGGAGCTTGAGTTTTCCACCAGTTCCAAAATCTTCGATACGGTAGACTCTCCAAATTCCTTCGTTGTCCGGATTTTCAATACACCGGTCATATTGATACATCCACTGATGATTTCATCTCCCTCGTGTACTTCACGCGGCAGACTTTCGCCTGTCAATGCACTTGTATTCAGTGTAGAATTTCCTTCAAGGACAACCCCATCTATCGGTACTTTCTCACCGGACTGAACAACAATCGTTGTGCCAACTTCTACTTCGTCCGGATCCACCTGTTCTAGCTGCCCGTCTTTTTCAACATTTGCATAATCCGGACGAATGTCCATCAGTTCACTGATATTGCGACGGCTCTTTCCAACTGCATAGCTTTGGAACAGCTCTCCGATCTGATAAAAGAGCATAACCGCTACACCCTCGACATAATCACCGAGTAAAATTGCTCCGACTGTAGCAACAGCCATAAGGAAATTCTCATCAAATACCTGTTTATTAATGATTCCTTTTCCTGCTTTCCTTAAAATATCATATCCGATCACCAGATACGGCACCATGTATAACAGAAATCTTATATATCCTTCTGCTGGTACCCAATGCAGTGCAATGATCAAAACAGCCGCAATTATAATTCTTGTCAATACTTTCTTCTGCTTCTTGTTCATCAGTGGACCTCCAAATGTTCTTACTACTAGAAGAAGATCTCACAATCGTCTTCCACTTTTTTACAGTTCTTTAAAACTTCCGGCATAACCGCTTTCGGATCTCTTCCTTCTTCAAATTCAACGATCATCTTCAACATCATAAAATTAACCGTTGCATCTTTTACACCTTCTGTTTTCTTTGTTGCTTCCTCCATCTTGTTTGCGCAGTTTGCACAATCCACATCAATCTTGTAAGTTTTCTTCATGATACAACTCCTCCAATATAATCATTTTCGTTTTTTCATATGAACACTTATTCATATGTTTGTTTTTATTATACTACTTTCCTTCGATCTGTCAATATATTTTTCAGACTAAAAAAGGTCCACCGGACCTTTTTGTCGTATGCTTGGCAACAAAAAAACCGCCGCTCCACGATTAATTTCGTAAAACGGCGATCTTCTTACATATGATATATTGAGGATTACATACCTTTAGACATTTCTTCGCAAACTTTCATTGCTTCGATGATAGAGCTTCTAAATCCAAGCTCCTCTAATGTACGAACAGCTTCAATTGTAGTTCCTGCAGGTGAGCAAACCATATCTTTTAACTCTCCTGGGTGTTTTCCTGTCTCAAGTACCATCTTCGCACTTCCAAGAACTGCCTGTGCAGCGAACTTGTAAGCCTGTGGTCTTGGCATTCCACCAGAAACTGCAGCATCAGCCATAGCTTCAATCATCATGTATACGTAAGCCGGTGAACTTCCACTTACTGCTGTTACAGCATCCATAAGCTTCTCCGGAACAACTTCTACTTTACTAAAGCTTTCAAGAATTGTCTTAACATAAGCAATTTCTTCTTCTGTCATGTGCTCGTTCGGGCAAGCTGCTGTCATACCTTCTCCTACCATAGCCGGTGTGTTTGGCATTGTACGTGTGATTTTAACATCTTTTCCAAACTGCTCTGCTAACCATGCAAGTGTCTTACCTGGTGCGATTGTAACGATGATCTGATCTGCTCTTACATCATCCTTGATCTCTGCGATCACGCTTGCATAAAACTGAGGTTTTACAGATAAAATTACAACTTCAGATTTCTCAATTACTTCTTTGTTGCTTGCTGTTACATTGATTCCAAACTGTGCTTTTGTTCTCTCACGTCCAGCTTCAAATAAATCAGATCCGATGATCTCCTCTGCTGGGAAAATGTTGTTTTTAATTACTCCGCCCATGATTGCTGAAGCCATGTTACCTGTTCCGATAAATCCTAATTTCATACTAAAAAACCTTCCTTTTCCATGACCGCATCCACATCATCTTTCTATATAAATAAGAGTTGCTTTTTTCAAATTATCCCAACCGTATGAAAGATAATGGTATACGTTTCATAAATTTGTATACAACTTGTTTCTATGGTGACTATAACACTCCTAATAAAAAAAGTCAACACTATTTTTCATTTTTATATTGAATTTTTCTCTAAAACTCGTTATAATTTGTATACAAATAATAAACATGTATACTTTATCGATTTTCTGATCAAGGAGTGGTACACAATGGCTGAAAAAAACATATCACTGGCCGACCAGGCTTATGAAATTATAAAAGAAAACATTATGAATCTTACTTATCCTCCGGGAATGACGCTGACAGAATCCCGACTGACACATGAACTTGGCATGAGCCGAAGTCCGGTAAGATCTGCGATCCAGATGCTGCAAAAGGAAGGGCTGATTGTCTCCGACTATTATAAATCTATGATTGTAAAAGAGATCACAGATGAAGACATTACAGAGCTATATCAGATCCGTGAACTGTTCGAAGGCGCTGCGTTCAAACTCATTTTCACATCCGGACGTCACGAAGAATACTCTTATCGTATAGAAGAAAAAATCGTCCGCATGTGTGCTGCCTCTTCGGATCTGTACGCCTGGGAGCTTGCAGATACGGCGATGCATATGGAGATCATCAGCATTTTTGAAAATGAAAGGATCAACCGTATCTACGAAAATAACCTGACAGAGCTTGTCCGCATCGGTCTTTATTCTATTAAAAATGGTATGGCAATCCCAAAGACAAATGAAAATCTGAAGAAAATGGTCCAGTATATGCGCAAAGGCAATTACGAAAAATCTTTTGCAATATTAAAAGCAGACCACTTCGGAACTGGTAAGAATACCGCCTTAAGTGGCCTGCATAATATTTAATTCAAATGAAGATATCTGATCAAAAGCAAAGATTTTCTCTTTTCTTTATCAGATATCTTTTTTTCTTATATTTTCTCTAAAAAAGGTCCACCGGACCTTTTTGTCGTATGCATGGCAACGTAAAAAAACCTGTAAGAATAATCTCTTACAGGTTAAGCTCCCCGAGTTGGGTTCGAACCAACGACCCTTCGGTTAACAGCCGAATGCTCTGCCGCTGAGCTATCGAGGAATATTATTGAAGTTATATACCTTCAAAACTGCATACAAGAAATTTCATCCATTACCTATCACCTTGCTTGGTCATGCCCTCGACCGATTAGTATCAGT
>JAUNTC010000144.1 GCA_030538915.1 Lachnospiraceae bacterium
TGTGCGGGCTATTCTCGTTCAATAAATCGTCAAAAAGCGAACTTTCCTATAAAGTCAAAAATAATCCTGCTCCAAACAGTCTCTTGGTTGACAGCTGTCATAATGCCTTTCATAGAACCGTATTCTCTTTTATATTTTTTCACAAAAACATCGCCACCATTTATGATAACTTCTTTTTTTTGCGCCTTGATATTTTTCAATATCTTAACAAGGCTCACAAAATTTTTTCTTGTTTTCGCATAATCATAAACATCGCAATTATCTATAAAGAACCCATCTACGCCTTTTTTATGCAATGTTTGAATATCACTCTTTGAAAAATATTGCGCGTCTATGACAACTTCTTTGTAATTATAGAGCTTTTTCATCCCTGTTGCATCTATGCTCAAAAACACACCGTATCCTTTTTTCTTTTTGTGTGCATTTGCCTGTTGCTTACTCCTTGCAGTTATCTGCGCATTTGTTGTCACTATATTTGCTGATGCTTTGGCTACAGCCTTCCCTTGCGCGCCCTCTGGTATCGCTGTAAGCGCTAGTGTTATCGTCAATAGAAATAGCAATATTTTCCTATACATTGTACTATCCTTTCTCTTCACTTCCTTTTTAATAGTGCCTGGCACCAATGTGCCAATGTGGTCACTTAGAAAAAGCACCAACCATCTCTGATTGATGCTTATGATTGTTATTTAGTTATTATCGGTAAATCGAGATTTTGTACTACTCTTCGTATTTTTTGTATTTATCAACCGGAACAATATGAAGTCCTCTCTGAAGAATAATCTGTTTATAAAACATATTGATCTTTCTAAAATGCCACCTTATAAATATCTACAATATCTTCCTTGCTAAGTGGTACAAAAGATCCTTTGGATCCTTCACTAGCTTTCTGTGCCATGATGTCAAAGTTTTTGTCATCTGTTATACCAACTGCTCTCAGGTTTGCAGGAAGTTTCATCGTATCAAAGAAGAATGTCTTCAGTGCATCAATACCAGCATGCGCAAGTTCATACTCATCTTCTCCGGATAATCCCCATACATTTTTTGCAAATTCCACAAACATCGGAAGTGTTTCATCGTTTAAGATATGCTCCATCCATGCTGGCGTCAAAATTGCAAGTCCTTCTCCATGTGTAATATCATAAAAAGCACTCAGCTCATGTTCCATCGGATGTACACACCATGCCGGAGAACAACCATCTCCCACAATACCGTTGATTGCATGTGTGCCTGCCCACATCAAATTAGCGCGTGCTTCATAATTATCAGGCTCTTCGAGTGCTACCGGACCGTTTTTGATCATTGTACGCAACAATCCCTCTGCCATAAATTTCTGGCAATCTGCATGTTCCATAGAAAAATAATTTTCCATCGTATGACTCATCATATCAGCAGTTCCTGCAGCTGTCTGTTTTTTAGATACAGAATATGTATACTCCGGGTTTAAAATCGACATAGTCGGAACCATACAAGGAGAGCCGGTCCCCCACTTTTCATTTTTTGTCAAATCGGAAATGACCGCAAATGGATCCATTTCTGTTCCTGTTGCGGAAAGTGTCAAAACGTCAAAAATCGGAAGCGCTGATTTGATCTTTGTTGAATCCAAGACAAGATCCCATGCATCACCTTCGTACTTCGCACCTGCTGCGATTACTTTGGCGCAATCAATCGTACTGCCACCACCAATGGCAAGCACCATATCAATATCCTTCTCTTTACAGATTGCAACACCTTTTCTAACTGTTTCAATACGTGGATTCGGTTCCACACCACTCAATTCAGATACGGATAGTCCCGCTTCTTTCAAGAGCTGCATTGCCGTATCGTAAATGCCATTCTTCTTAATAGAGCCACCACCATATGCAAGAAGAACTTTACTTCCGTATTCTTTCAGCTCTGACAAATAAGAAATCGTGTCCTTTCCAAAATGGATTCTAGTTGGAATCTGAAGTGTAAAATTGTACATAAGCTTTCCTCCTTTTTCCTGTCCACAGGAAATGATTTATCAGGTCATAGCCTGATCTGCTTTTATTATACAGTTGACATAAAAATATTTCCATATTTCTCTATGCAAAATTCCTTTCACACCCGGTATCAGACAGCCAATTCATCACCCACCTGCTGAGGAAGGAGAATTCTTGCTATATTATATTAAATTATGCCCAATATACTTTTTATAGAAATGTAGGGTGTTTTTTCGTTCATGGGTTGTTAATGAAAATTTTGACAGGATGTGATACAATCCTGTCTTTGACAGTTGTTAGAAGAAAAAATCGCTGTATCCCTTGTGAT
>JAUNTC010000145.1 GCA_030538915.1 Lachnospiraceae bacterium
CCCGGCTTCTCCGGCTCTGTCGTCTCCCCCGGTGCATTTGCATCTACCGGATATAAAGAAAGCTCCGGCACAGTCAGAATATCTCTCCAATATGTATCATTATCATAATCGATATCATTTACATTTTCTCCATCGATCAGATTTCGATTCGTTGTTCCTGCAAGCTTCACATTATCTCCCAAAGCTTTTCCCGGTGTACTTGATTTGGAAACAGAAGCGCCGCCTTCTAAGTATGCATTTGTTACGGAAATCATTCCCGTACCGCTCACTGCATTTCCACCTTCTCCAAAATGTCCATCGCCACCGACACAGATGAGTTTTCCTTCCCCGGTAATGGTTCCGCCATTTAACTCAACTGCCGTTCCGCCATTTGATGTAGTTGCATCTTTTCCACCGCCAAAGACAGCAAGTACAGCATCTTTTTCCAGAGTAAGTGTGCCATTAACTTTCAGTCCCTTCTGACCGGTATAGCTTTTTCCTGTAGCAGCATCTGTTCCGGTAGGTGCCTCGTCGCCGCGCACGAATACCTTTCCTTTCAATGAAACATTTCCATTTACGACAACGATCGGTTCTGTATTGTGGCGTGCACTTGATCCATTGGCAATATTGTTCGTATTCGAGTAAATTTTTGCATTTTCCAATGTGGCACCATCCTGCAAGATCAGTTGACCATTAATGGACGCTCCGTTCAGAAATTCACCTTCTCCATAGTCGTTATAATTCATGGAAAATGTTCCGCCATTTTGTACTTCTATAACTCCCTGAATGACAGAATCTCGAAGTATAAGCTTTGCTCCGTCCTCAACAATAATTTTCACACTGGATAAAATATCCATATTTACCAATGTCAGATTACACCCTTTTGGCAGGATCAATGTCTGCTTCTGTGCAGTGCCTTCTGGTACAGCGTATCCAAGTTCTCCATATGTGCCACTTGTGTGAGAACCATACCACGCTTTTACATCTGCCGGAACAGTGACACTCTGACCACCGGAAGCATCTGTAAAGTTTTTAATCGCCCACGGCTCCATATCATACATGTATTTCCCGTCTGACGTTTTCGTGCAGTTTGATAACACAAGCTGATCTTTTAACGTTTCTTCTCCTCCAAAAATGCGAAACGGCAGGCTGTTACTTGTCGCAGTATGTCCGTCTTCGTCTGTGATTGATACGCTGATATCGTATGTGCCTGCATTTGCAGGCATTCCGGCTAAAGTAAGGGAACCATCGTGAACGGAATATACACCTGCCATCCCAGAATCATTTCCTTTGGATGCATCGTCGTGATTTACAATTATCACCGAAGACTCTTTGGATTTTATACGAATATCACTTTCACTCAAAAGTTTCCAATCATCTTTTGTCGGTTCCTGATCTGAATTTACAAGTGCTATTTCTACACTTGCATCACTGTTTTTGTTCTGCGTAACATTCGTAGATGCACCACTGATTGCATCGTATCCTTTTTGATTTACAAGCGCAGACTCAAAACTTCCGACCAGTCGCACGTAAAGCTTCATATTATCACCTGGCTTTGTGTCCTGGGAAATTGTAAGCTTTCCATCCGCGATAGCAACTTTGAAAGCTAATGTTTTGTATCCGGTTGCCGTGATTGAAATCACATCACCATTTTTCAACGCTGCTGTCTGACTGTAACTTTTCTGCGCAAATTCAACGGCGCCGTCTCGGATGCGATATTTTCCACCCATAGAAGGTGTGAAACTATATGCTTCCCAGTCCGTGTCATTGACAGAAATTTTCGTGATCGCATCCGTATAATTTGCATCCGCAAATTTCAATTGCCATAATCCGTTGAACGAATCCTGCTTTACGGAAATACTGTCAATGGTAATCTCTTTCTCTGCTGCCGATACGTTTACTTCACCTATTATCACACCTGCGATCAGCAATAATACTGCCAGCAGGAGTGTTTTGCATTTTCTTCTCATTCTCTTCAATAGTCCTTCCTCCATATATTTAGTTAGTCAATGCTAACCTTAGATTAACATCATGCAGAGTTAGCGTCAACTAATTATTTTCTCAATAACCATATGCGTACAAAAAACTCCCCTCACCGCTACATATCAATAGCCGCAAGGAGAGTCTCATCTCTTTTTACTTATTCTTTTTATTCATAACCTGCATTCAAGTCGAACATCCGTGAGACTTGGCGCGTGATTCTGGTCAGCAAAGCTGACATATTCCTATCAGAATCACTGCGCATCCTCGCGGAGCGTTTATCTCA
>JAUNTC010000064.1 GCA_030538915.1 Lachnospiraceae bacterium
CATCGACAGCTATATTAGATTATCATATCTTCAACTGTTTGTCAACAACTTTTTTTATTTTTTCTGATCGTTTGAACCGTTGTTCTCGCGAGTCAGCTTAAACATGATATCATTTTCACAATCATATGTCAATAGGTTTTTTACTTTTTCTTTACAAACTTTTCATCAGAACTTTTCTTGTTCTTTTCCATTTGTAAAGCCGATCGCTACGATCGAGCAAAAGGTAAACCGCAATATACATTGCGGCAACGGAGAAAGAGGGATTTGAACCCTCGCGCCGCTATTAACGACCTACTCCCTTTCCAGGGGAGCCCCTTCAGCCTCTTGGGTATTTCTCCAGGTACTGATTCATCAGTTTATATGTCGTAAGACATATAAAAAACTACTGTCGTGCAGACTAGTAGTTTTTTAAAGCGGAGAGGGTGGGATTCGAACCCACGCGTCCTCTCGGACAAACGGTTTTCAAGACCGCCTCGTTATGACCACTTCGATACCTCTCCATTTATTCATTTGTTTGTTGCTGTTCATCAGCGACATGTTGTATTCTAACACACCACATGCCGCTCGTCAATACCTTTTTTACATTTTTTTGTTTTTTTTAAATTTCATCTGTTTTTTCCTTTTCCAGGCACATTATCTGCGTCGTTTTAAAAGGAATACTTTTGCAATATCCAAGTCTTCCGGCGTCGTGATCTTTATGTTTTCGTAAGAGCCTTCAAACAGCTTCACCGGCAGCTTCATCATCGTTTCTACAACCATGGCGTCATCGGTCACATTGACAGACTTTTCCTGCATCAGCCTGGAATACGCTTCAATGATCAGCTTCGTCTCAAAAATCTGCGGCGTCTGTACAGTCCACACATACTGGCGCTGGGGTGTCTCTACCGCATATTCTTTTGCATCTACGATCTTAACTGTATCCTTACTCGGTACTCCCGCAACGCAGGCGCCACATTTGCATACTGTATCATACCCTCTTTTTAACATCGTCTCTGTAACAAACGGTCTTGCTCCATCATGAATAAATACAAATCCATCTTCTGCTGCCTTCCCTGCAATTCCATTTCGAATTGCCTGAAGCCCACTCCAGACAGAATCGTACCGTTCTGCTCCACCTTCTACGATTGCCTTCACCTTCGAGAAATTATATTTCTTTACAATATTTTTGCGTACATCTTCTGTCTGGCCTTTTCCGACCACAAGAATAATATCATCTATGACAGCAGAGGCCTGGAATGTCTCCAATGTATAATAAATGATTGGTCGGTTATAAAGCTCTATATACTGTTTTTCCACAGAGGAGCGCATCCGCTTTCCTTTCCCTGCAGATAATACAATTGCCGTACAATGTTTTTTTCGTCGAAGGCTCATACTCATCACCCTTTTATCTCTCGCCTAATTTTAAATTTGGGACTGCGTTTAGATCCCATCCATGTCTTGTTCCATTCATATATTCGTAATATGCTGCAACTCCGATCATCGCTGCATTATCTGTACAATAAATCGGAGATGGATAGTAAAATTTAACATTTTTCTTTTCACAGGCTTCTTTCATTGCTGCACGGAGCGCACTGTTGGACGCCACTCCTCCTGCGATCGCGAACTTGTCCACCTTATACTCTTCCACTGCATGCATTGCATTTGCAACGAGCACGTCTGTGACCGCTTTCTGGAACGAAGCTGCTATATCTGCCTGGTTGTATTCGATTCCCTTCATCTGACAGCCATTGATATAATTTAACACTGCAGATTTTACACCACTGAAGCTGAAGTCATACGGTGCATCTTCCACATGGGCACGCGGAAATGTGATTGCTTCCGGATTCCCCTCTTTGGATACTTTATCGATTTTTGGGCCACCCGGATATCCAAGACCGATTGCTCTTGCTACTTTGTCAAATGCTTCTCCGGCTGCATCGTCTCTTGTTCTTCCGATGATTTCAAATTTACCATAATCTACTACGCGTACAAGATGCGTGTGACCGCCGGATACAACAAGAGAGAAAAATGGTGGCTCTAACTCTTTATGCTCGATGAAATTGGCTGCAATATGCCCTTCAATATGATGCACACCAACCAAAGGCTTATTAGCTGCATATGCGATCGCTTTCGCCTCTGCAACACCTACTAAAAGTGCACCTACAAGACCTGGTCCGTAAGTTACTCCGATTGCATCAATATCATCTAATGTTACATCTGCTTCTTTTAAAGCTTCTTCAATTACCTGATTGATCTTCTCGATATGTTTTCTGGATGCAATTTCCGGGACAACACCCCCGTATAAGGTGTGAAGCGCAATCTGCGAAGAAATTACATTAGACAGCACGTCTCTTCCATTTTTTACAACCGCGGCTGCCGTTTCATCACAAGAACTTTCAATCGCAAGTATTAATACATCTTTTTCTTCACTCATTTTCTTACCTTCCTATGCTCTAAACATAATTCTTATCTTATTCCGAAAATACTAATTCAACCGAGCGTCTGTCCTTCGCTGCGATCGCATTCGGGAAGATTTCTCTTACTTCATCCATATATTCTTCCGGCTTGTTCAAAGACGGACTGTAATGGGTAAGCCACATTTCTGAAACCTCTGCTTCTTTCGCAAGCTTTGCAGCCTCATAAAATGTCATATGCTTATACTCTCTCGCCTTCTTTTGTTTATCCTTTTCACCATACATACCTTCACAGATAAAGAGATCCGAATGCATCGCATTTTTGCGGATCGCATCTACCGGTCTTGTATCTGTACAATAAGTAAGCTTCAGTCCTTTTCTGGCAGGCCCTAAAACCATATCCGGTGTATATGTCTTACCGGCATCTTCTACGGTCTCGCCTTTCTGCAGGATTCCCCAAAACTGTTTTGGAATCTCATTTGCATTGGCGCGCTCCACGTCGAACTTCCCGGCGCGGTCAATTTCCATCGTATATCCGTAGCAGGTGACATTGTGACTGACACGAAATGCCTTCAAGCGATATCCGTTCATTTCCAATGTCTGTTCCTGATCCGTGATCTCTATGTATTTGATAGAAAATGGCAGCTCCGGCGCAATTACACGCAGTGCATTGACCACTCGTTCCAGCCCTTTTGGGCCAATAAGGGTCAATGGTTCTGTACGGTCTGCATTTCCCATTGTAAGGAGCAGTCCCGGAAGCCCGCTGATATGGTCTCCGTGATAATGGGTAAAGCAGATCACATCGATCGGCTTAAAGCTCCATCCTTTTTCTTTTATCGCAACCTGTGTTCCTTCCCCACAGTCAATGAGCAGACTGCTGCCGTTATATCTTACCATCAACGATGTCAGCCAACGATATGGCAAGGGCATCATTCCTCCAGTTCCTAACAAACATACATCTAACATCTTTTACCTCTGTTTTCTTAAAGTTTTCTCTTATATCAAGTCTTTTATCGCGAGACGGATCTGCTCATTAAAAGCGCATCCTCGCGTGGGTGTTCGTAATAATTTTTACGCACGCCATCTTCCACAAATCCAAACGCACGGTACAATGCAATCGCACCGACATTCCCGGCGCGGACATCCAGCATCCATCTGGAAATATCGTGATCTTTGCACCACTCTAAAAATTCCTCCAGAAGCATCCTTGCAACGCCCTGTCTTTGAAACTTTGGATGTACTGCGATTTTTACAATTTCTGCTTCATCAAGAACATGAGAGCAGAATAAATATCCCGCAAGTTCTCCATCGATCCAGACAGCTGTATTTCGATATCCGGAAACGGACAGCGTATCTGCAATGCTTTTTTCACTCCATGGATCTGGAAATGTGCATTGTTCTATTTTATAAATTTCTTCGATCATCTGCTCTCGCTCTTGCGGGTGTTCTTTCATTTGCAGATTCATTTCTTTTAATATACGTTCCATTTATAACGCCTCAATGTCGCGGATGAGCGAATCAACATTTTCTTCCTTCGTCGCCCAGCTTGTACAGAAACGTATCGCTGTATGGTCTTCGTCTACCTTTTCCCAGAAACAGAAGCCATACTTTTCTTTCAATTTATCTAAATGTGCATCCGGAATGATTGGGAACTGCTGGTTTGTATAAGAATCATAGCGCAGTCCATATCCTTTTTTCACAAATGCTTCTCTTAATTTCATTGCCATTTTATCTGCATGAGCAGAAATCTGCATATACAGATTATCCGTAAATAACGTATCAAACTGAATACCGAGCAATCTTCCTTTTGCGAGCAATGCTCCGTGCTGCTTGATAAGATAACGGAAATCTACAGATAAAGAGCGGTCTGTAAATACAACAGCCTCGCCAAACAAAGCCCCTACCTTAGTTCCACCAATATAGAATACGTCTGTAAAGGCTGCGACATCTGCCATCGTTACGTCTGTTCCTTCTGCCATAAGACCATATCCAAGTCTTGCTCCATCTAAAAATAATGGCAGATGGTATTTTTTACACACGCTGTAAAGCGCACTCAGCTCTTCCTTTGTATACAGTGTACCGAACTCTGTCGGATGAGAAATGTAAACCATCCCCGGCTGCACCATATGCTCATGCGTCTCGTCGCCCCAGTGGGAATTGTAATATTCTTCCACCTGTGCGGCTGTGATCTTTCCGTCTTCACTCGAAAGTGGTAACACTTTATGTCCGGTCGACTCGATTGCTCCGCTTTCGTGCACATTGATATGTCCGCTCATTGCAGCGATCGCTCCCTGATGTGGACGCAAAATAGAACTGATCACTGTACAGTTTGTCTGCGTTCCGCCTACAAGAAGGTGCACATCCGCCTCCGGTGCATTTGCACATGCACGGATCTTTTCTTTCGCACTTTCACAATATGGATCTTCACTGTACCCTTGTGTCTGTTCAAAATTTGTATCCACCATTCTTTTCAATATAGAAGGATGGGCACCTTCTAAATAATCACACTGAAAACAGATCATCTTATTTTTCGCCCTCGCTTTCACCTTTTGCCTTCTCTCGCTCCGCTCTTTCGCGCTCCGCCTGGGAAACGCGCAGATAATCCGGATGATGCTCCGCTGCGGAAACTGTTTTTCCTTCCATATAATAGCGCATTCCAAGTGCACCTACCGAAGCTGCACGCTGACGATTCATATGTGCCGGTGCAAATCGGATTTCACTGTCCTTTAAAAGCTCTTCACTTAATCGTTTTTTGAAAACCGGAACTCCATCACCAAGGAAGGTTACTTTCTGATCATAGTTTTTTAATTTTTCTGCAAGCTCTTCAATGGAAATTGCCATCTGCCCTTCTACTATATGAAGTTCCTCTTCTTCACAAGTATAGATTCCAGTATAAACCTGTCCTCTTCTTGCATCCATGATCGGACAGATCAAGCCTTCGCATCCACAAAGGTTATATGCAAGTCCTTCCAGTGTCGGCACTTCTACCAAAGGCTTCTTAAGCGCAAGTCCCAGCCCTTTTGCAGTTGCGGAGCCGATACGAAGACCGGTAAAAGATCCCGGACCGCTTGCTATCGCAACGGCATCAATCGTACTTAAATCCAGCTCTGTCATTTTCACGATCTCATCCAACATCGGTAACAATGTCTGGGAGTGTGTCTTTTTATAATTCACAGTATATTCTGCAATTGTCTGTGCGTCATTCTTTTCATTTTCCGACTCTAAAACAGCAACTCCTGCCACAAGGCCGGAGCTGTCTAATGCTAAAATTCGCATATGCTAATCCTCCGATAATCAAATCCCTTTTCCAGATCTTTTTCAATTTTGATCTCTGTATAATGCTCCGGCAAGATTTCTTCGATGAGGTTCGCCCATTCAATAAGGCTCACTCCTTCGCCGTAGATATAATCTTCATATCCAATCTCATCCATCTCTTCTACGTCACCTATTCTATATACATCAAAATGATAGAATGGCAAACGCCCTTCTTCATAGACCTGTACGATTGTAAATGTCGGACTGCTCACCGGCTCTTCGATCTCCAGCCCTTCGGCCAGCCCTTTTGTAAAAACAGTCTTTCCTACACCAAGATCACCGATCAGTGTATATACTTGTCCGGCCGTTGCCTTCTTTCCAAGCTCCACGCCAAGCGCATAGGTTTCTTTTTCACTGTTTGTCTCTATTATCATAGAATCTATCCTCCAGATATTTTCATTACATTTCATTGTAACATATCTTTTTTTCTTTTACCATCGTTTTACCTGTCGCATTTTTCGGTTTGAAATAAGATTCATTAATGCAACAATACAAAAAGCAATGAAAATAACAATGGCAACCCAGATTCCGGCTGTCGCATAATCTCCATCCTGAATGACCATGGCGATTCTCTGGGAAATGGTTCCCGTCTTCCCGGGTATATTTCCGGCAAGCATGGATGTCGCTCCATACTCTCCAAGCGCTCTTGCAAATGTAAGGATCGTGCCCGATAAAATTCCAGGGCCTGCCGTTGGAACAACAACTCTCCAGAAAATTGCGATTTCACTCATTCCAAGTGTCCGTCCCGCATGGATGAGATTAATATCCACCTGTTCAAATGCCGCTCTTGCGTTGCGGTACATCAGCGGAAATGCGATCACTGTCGCTGCTATAATACAGCCAAGCCACGTCTGCACGACTTTAATATGCAACTGTTCAAAGAGAAAGATTCCAAAAGGTCTTCTCCTACTAAAGATAAGTAGAAGGAAAAAACCTGCCACTGTCGGTGGCAAAACCATTGGCAATGTCAGAAGTCCATCTAAAAATGCTGTCATTTTCGGACCCGCCTTCACTACTTTTCGCGCCGCATAGATCCCTAAGAAAAAGGAAATGATCGTAGCTACAACTCCTGTCTTTAACGAAATATATAATGGACTCCAATCAAGGGTGTTCATAATTTCAGCCATTTTGTTTTTCCTCCTGCTTTCATTGTTTCTATATTTGGTAAAACAGACTATGCTTTCGCATAGCCTGCATGATTGTATACTTATTTTACATCTGTGTCAAAATAATAAGAAGCAAATACTTTCTTAGAAGCATCCGATGTAACAAATTTCAAGAAATCTTTCGCAGCTGCTGTCTGCTCTTTGGAAGCTTCGTCATTTTTTACTTCTGCGATTGGATAAATAACATCACCGGTCAAATCATATCCGACTTTTTCCAGAATGTTAAGTTCTTTTTCATAGCCATATGTGTCAGAGTAATAAGTTGTTCCGACTTCACAGGAGCCTTCTACTACAGCAGAAAGAACTTTGCTTACATTGTCCTGCTCGCTGATCTCTACACCGCCTAATGCTTTAGAAATTTCTTTTGTCGTGATCGTAGCCGGATCTTCTATCTTCTTCAATGTTCCGATAGAGATCAGTGCCGCTCTTGTATATTTACCAACCGGAACACTTCCGCCTGCAAGTGCAATACTTTTCGCATCTTTTAAAGTTTTCAGTCCTTTTACTTTTGTCTTACTGTCTTTTCTCGCAACGACTACAACCTGGTTATTTACAACATTTTTTCTTGTACCGTCTACGATCAGACCATCTGCTTCCAGCTCATCCATCTGCTTCTGTGCTGCTGAAAAGAACAGGTCACACTCATATCCTTCTTTGATCTGTGTCATTAATGTTCCTGAGCTGTCTGCATTATAAGTAATTTTTACATTCGGGTTCTCTTTCTGATACTCTTTTGCGAGCTCTGTCATAACCGTATTCAGACTTGCTGCGATAAATACCTGGATCTCAGTCTCTTTCTTTGTTTCTTTTCCAGAATCTTTGTTATCTTCTTTGCTTCCTGCACAGCCGGCTAAAGATAATACCATAATAACTGACAGTACTGCTGCTAATAATCGTTTCTTCATTGTTCTTCTCCTTACAGTTTTAATATAGATCTATTACACAAGCTCGTAAAAAGCTTACGTTCTTGCACATTCACGGCTTGTTCCGCGCAAAACACCAAGTCCGTGTTCCAACTGTGGAAGCAGAAAATCCAGCGCTTCCTTTACTGCCTTCGGGCTTCCGGGCAAATTGACGATCAATGTTTTTCTACGTATGCCGGATACACCTCTGCTAAACATTGCTCTCGGCGTGATCGTCATTGAATAGTTTCGTATTGCCTCCGCAATTCCATTTGCCATACGATCGCATACTTCGATGGTCGCCTCCGGTGTTACGTCTCTTTCTGAAAATCCGGTTCCTCCGGTTGTAAAAATGACGTTGATCTGCCTTTGATCTGACAGCCTTCTTAATTCTTTTTTTAAAACTTCCTTCTCATCTGGCAATAAAAGCGTTTCTTTTACGAGAAATCCTGCGTTTTGCAAAAGCTTTACCGCCTCCGGTCCGCTTAAATCTTCTCTTTCTCCCTTGAAGCCTTTGTCACTTAATGTAATGACTGCCGCGCTAAATGGTCTGTTTTCATCAAGGTGGAGTTGTTCCACCACATCACCAACTTTAATCTTGCCGCCTTTTATTACTTCTGCAAATACACCTTCCCGTGGCATAATACAGTCGCCCATCCGCTTGTAAATCTCACAATGGCTATGGCAATCTTTTCCAATCTGAGTCATCTCTAATAATGCTTCCCCGATTTTAAATCTTGTACCTACCGGGAGTTTTCGAAAATCATACCCTTCTACGATCAGATTTTCCCCAAATGCTCCAAGTGCCACATCTGCACCTTTGTTTCTGAATGCTTCTATTTTTTCATAAGAAAGAAGACTGACCTGTCTGTGCCAGTTGCCGCCGTGGGCATCTCCCTCCAGGCCAAATCCTTCTATCAAATTAACTTCCTGTTGTTCCACTTTCACTGTACCCCGCTTCTCGCTCGTACAGATCCCTATGATTTTTCCCACTTTTCCTAGCCTCCGATCTGTGCCATTTTTCTCTTTTCTGACACATGCTCTATATTAGAAAAGCAATGCTCCTTCGGTTTTATTTGCATAGCATGCTCTATATTTTTTCTTATTTTTTCAACATTTCCACTTCTTGCATCATCACGCAAAGATATTGTTTCATCATAGCAAAGACAAGGTTTTAATTCTCCGACGGACGTAAGACGCAGTCGGTTGCAGGTACTGCAAAATACACCGTGGATCGCACTGATAAATCCAATGCTTCCTTTAAATCCCGGGATCTCATAATAGACTGCCGGTCCATTTCCATGTCTCATCTCATCTGGCTGCATATCCGGATAAAGGAATTTGATTTCTTCTATCAGTTCTTTATTCGAATAGACAGCCTCATTTTTCCCTTCGCCGATTGGCATTAATTCTAAAAACCTCACATCAATCGGATATTCCTTCGCCAGTAAAATTAATTCCTTCCATGCATTTTCATTGCATCCTCTCTGCAAGATTGTATTCGTCTTTACGTGCATTCCGATTGCAAGTGCCCGCTTTAAAGAACATAATACTGATTCCAGTTGATCGAATCCGGTAATGTCCTGGTATGTTTTTTTGTCTACACTGTCCAGACTGATATTGACATTTCGAAGTCCGGCCTCATAAAGCTCCGGCAAATATTTTCCAAGCAGGACACCATTCGTTGTGAGTGTTACTTCCTTTGTCCCCGGAATACCGTAAAGCATTTTGATCAACTTGGCGCAGCCTTTACGCACAAGTGGTTCTCCGCCGGTGATTTTAAATCGGTCGATGCCAAGGGAGACTGCCTCCAGGCAGATGCACGCAATTTCTTCATAGGAAAGAATATCTTTCATCGGACACAACTCAATCCCATCTGGCATACAATATTTACAACGCAGATTACATCGATCCGTGATAGAGATACGCATATAATTGATTTCTCTTCCGTAAGAGTCTTTCATTCCATTTATCTCCTTGTATTCGTCTTGATTTTGAAGCAGTACTTCTTACGCAAGTGGCTCCAGCAAAACTTTTACTGCGCCACCACATACCATGCCTTCCTCGCCGGCATCGGCATTCATAAGATCTACCGAACAGATGGTAGCTTCGCCTTCCATAGCCATAAGAAGTCTCGCTTTTTCCAGAACGCCTGCTTCCATACAGCCGCCACCGATCGTGCCGACACACGTTCCGTCTTCGAAAATCAACATTTTCACACCGATTCCCTGAGGCGCAGAGCCTTTTCTTTCTATAATTGTGGCAAGCACTTTCTGCCCGTGCCCGGTGTCGTTTTCAATTGCTTTTCTTATTTCCTTCGAAAATCCATAAGTTCTTTTTTTCTTATTTTTCACTTCAATAATTTCTGCAATGATCGCAACTGCAATCTCTTCCGGCGTCTCTGCTCCAATATTCAATCCAATTGGAGAATAAAGTTCGTTCAACACATTTTTATCGCAGCCGCGCTCCAGCAAATGTTCTTTCACAAGTGCCACACGTCTGCGACTTCCGATCATCCCAATATAGGCGTGCCGTTTTTTAACAATTTCTTCCAGACATTCTTCATCGTAACGATGCCCCCTTGTAACAATGATAAAATACGTATCTGCGTCACCTTCTATTTTTTGCAATCCATCTTTAAATGGCTCGCAGTATACTTCATCTGCGCCTGCCCTTCTCGCTGCATCGGCAAACTTCGGTCGATCCTCCAGCACTGTGACGTGACAACCGATCATCTGCCCCATCCGTATGACCGGAATAGAAACATGACCACCGCCACAGATCACCAGTCGTTTTTCATTTCCAAGCGTATCGCAAAAACAGCTTTCTTCCTTCTCCAATGCATTTTTGCAAAACTCGCTTTCCGCATGAGACGTCCACACAATTTCGCCATCTGCGACAAGACATTTCTCGCCAAGGTGCTCTGGGGAAAGGCTTGTAACAACCTGTTTTGTCGCATCCACATCACAGGCATCGATTGCTGCAAACAATGCGCGCATATCACATTTTCTTTTCTTCGCTTCAGCCATTAATGGGATCCTCCTTTGCCAAATCCACAATTTGGAAATGTACACTGTGGACAGTTCAGGCAGAGACCACCTTCACCTAAGATACTCAAATCTTCTTTCGTCAACATCTCTCCCGCTACAAGTCTTGGAAGGACAAGATCAAAGATCGTACGTTTCGCATACATAACGCAGCCAGGAAGTCCTAATACCGGAATTGCTTCTTTCCCATTTTCTTTATAATAAGCAAGCAAAAACATGGCCCCCGGCAATACCGGTGCACCGTAACTTACAACCTCCCCTGTCACTTTACGGATCGCATACGGAGTGCGGTCATCCGGATCCACGCTCATACCGCCGGTACAGATGATCATATTACATCCCTCTGCTAATAGTTTTCGAATTACATCTTCGATCATCTGCGGATCATCGTTGCATATTTCATGACCACCGACTTCAATCTCATATTCTGCTAGACCAAGAGTTATGAGCCTTGATGAATTTGCTACTCATTACAGTTTAGTACAGCAGGGAAAGAAAAAGCCCTTTGAACTAATGAGGGAGTTGGGTATGACGAAACCTACCTTTTACCGCTACAAAAATGAAATTGAGAAAGGGTGTTGAATATGGCATCAGTAAAAAGAGTCGAGTATAAAAGCGGCAGAGTTGTGTACCGCATAGTTATCTGTCAGGGATACGATAATAAGGGAAATAAACTGGTTAAGAATCTTACATATTCTGTAAATCAGTCGGCAACCCCAAAACAGCAAGAACGAGAAGCGAAGAAGTACGCCATGGATATGGAAGATAAACTGAAATATGGCTACGACTACAACGCAGAAAAGATGTCATTTGAAGATTTTGCATACAAATGGCTTGAAAGTGTCAAAGATGACTTAG
>JAUNTC010000065.1 GCA_030538915.1 Lachnospiraceae bacterium
ATCACAAGGGATACAGCGATTTTTTCTTCTAACAACTGTCAAAGACAGGATTATACATGATTTTTTTCACCTTCGCAATATGGGATACCAAATTACCAAAAAGGTGCTATAATAAATACAGTTTGAATTTTTTATAAGAAAGCAGGTATCAGATAGTGGATAAATTAGATATCAAATTATGGAACCTGGCAGTAAAAGGACAGATTGTTCCGGATCGTTCTCTTTTAAAGACTCCGGAACAGATCGCTGCCATTAAAAAAAGTGCGGATCTTAACACCGCTGTTTTGGACCATGTTGCAGCGCACATCCATGCAGGTATGAGCACAGCTGAGATTGATAAGCTCGTTTACGATTATACAACGGAGCACGGCGGCATTCCGGCCCCACTCAATTATGAAGGATTTCCTAAGAGTGTGTGCACTTCGATCAACAATGTCATCTGCCACGGAATTCCGGATGAAGATGAGATTTTAGAAGAAGGAGACATTATCAATGTGGATGTCTCAACCATTTTAGACGGTTATTATTCCGATGCATCCCGCATGTTCACGATCGGTGAGATCTCTCCGGAAGCTGAAAAAATCGTCCGTGTTACAAAAGAATGTGTAGAGCTTGGACTGAAAGCCGCAAAGCCTTGGGGACATTTGGGTGATATCGCTTACGCGATCAACCGCCACGCCAGAGAGAATGGTTATACCGTAGTGGAAGAGATCGGCGGACACGGGATCGGCCTGGAGTTCCATGAGGATCCTTTCGTATCTTATGTCACTCCGAAGGGAAGCGAGATGGTGCTCGTTCCTGGCATGATGTTTACAATTGAGCCAATGATCAACGAGGGAAGTCCGGATTTCTTCGTCGATGAAGATAACGGATGGACCGTATATACAATTGACGACGGTCTGTCAGCACAGATTGAATACATGGTACTCATCACAGAAGACGGAGTAGAAGTATTAACGAAATAAAATGCCAAAAAGAAGGGGCGGTGATCTTAAAAGATCTCCGCCTCCATTTCGTCTGTCGTCTCGATAACCAGTGCCGAATGCGCTCCCATATTCACAACCAGTTCTCCGTCTCTGACAAGATATTTCTCATATTCCGTTGTAAAACCATCCTCATAGGAATACATCAATCGTTTCATTGTCGCCTTCATCGGCACTTCTGCCTTCCATACCGGCACCGTGATCTCGCTAAGTTCCGATCCGTTATTCAAGATCACAACAACCTGCTCTTTTTCCGTAAATCTTGCAAAAGATAAAATATCTTTCTCGCCGTGAAGCATGATCAGCGCTCCTGTGCGAAGCACTTCTCTTTCTCTGTGAATACGGATCATTTCTTTATGGAAATTAAGCATCTCCTGATCTTCCTGTCCCCACGGATAAGTTCTTCGGTTGTCCGGATCTGTGAAGCCACATACGCCAGCTTCATCGCCATAATAAACGGTCGGCGCGCCGATCCATGTCATCTGGAATGCAACCGCTTCACGCATCACCGCCGGGTTAACAAATGTATTCGCAGCCTCTGGTCCTAATGTTCCGACTCTTCCTACGATGTGATTCGTTCTCGTAAGAAATCTGGAATGATCATGGTTGGACAATTCATTCATGGAAGTTAAGAGTGATGGTGTCAGCATATCTGCCATATGATAGTTCATAGCACCGATAAAGTTGTCGGCATTGCCTTCCAGCTCTTCTCGCATCTCATCACTGTGCTTTTCCATTCCGGTCAAAAACCAGGTGATTGGTTCCATGAATGCGTCATAATTCATTACCGTATCCCATTCATTGCCTTCCAGCCATTCTCTTGGGTCTCCATAATGCTCCGCCAGTATGATCGCATTTGGATTCGCATTTTTTACGACTTCACGGAATTTCTTCCAGAACTGATGGTTGTATTGATTGCTCTTTCCTAAATCTGCCGCCACATCCAGTCTCCAGCCGTCTGCATTGTACGGCGGCGAAACCCATTTGCGGCCAATACGCAAAATATAATTTTCAAGCTTTATCGACTCTTCGTAATTAAGCTTCGGCAAAGTGTCATGTCCCCACCAGCCTTCGTAAGCACCATTGTATGGCCACGCCTTCTCATCTTCTGCAAAAAAGTGAAAATAATCGTGATACGGACTGTCTTTGGAAACATAAGCGCCCGGCTCATATCCATTCACGCCTTCGTAAATGCGCTCTCTGTCCATCCATTTATTAAAAGATCCGCAGTGATTGAACACTCCATCCAGTATAACCTTTATTCCTCTCTCATGAGCTTTCTCCACAAGCTCGATAAACAATGCATTGCTCGCTTCCAGATTAGCAAATGAAGTGGTGCGCTTCTGGTATCTGGTCGCATGCTTATTCTCCTGATCCCCAGGATTCAAAAGGTCTCCGCTGTCATCTACGATCTTCCCAAAATGAGGATCGATATAATCGTAATCCTGGATGTCATACTTGTGGTTTGATGGCGACACAAAAAGCGGATTAAAATATAATACTTCCACGCCCAGTTCTTCCAGGTAATCCAGTTTGTCTATGACGCCCTGCAAGTCCCCGCCGTAAAACTCACGCACACCCATTGTTGCCGGATACTTCTTCCAGTCAGTCACCTTGCTGCTGTAATCGCCGATGTAAAAATACTCCCTCGACTCTACGTCATTGCCAGGATCACCATTGTAAAAACGATCCGTATAAATCTGATAGATGACCGCACCCTTTGCCCAGTCCGGAGTTGAAAATCCCGGTACGAGGCGAAAATTATAGTGGGCGATGCGTTCTTTTGTCACGCCGCTTCGGTCATAATAGATGCATTTATCTTTCTCCTGAATTTCAAAACAATAAGAGAAAATTCCTTGTTTTGCTTCTAATTCTACTCGGTAATAAGCGAACGCACCTAAGGTGCGTCCACGTTCCATCAAGTATCGTTCCTCGTTCGCTGCCAGCCTTATCTGTATCTCATCTTCTTTTGCTGCTCGAAACCAAAATGTGACCCGATCGCCTACTTTGGGTTCCATCGGGCATACATATCTTGCTGTCCCATCACAAAATAAAGCCTGCTCATTCATGTTATCGTCCTTTCCTTCCGCCAGTATTCGTTGCTACGCTTCCGCTGGTTCATCATGGAATAACGCTTCAAACTCTTCTCTTGAAATCTTTTCCTTTTCCAGAAGTAAATTTGCACATGCGTGAAGTACATCTTCGTGCTCTTCAATAATCTGTTTTGCTCTTGCATAACACTCATCAATAATACGTTTTACTTCCTTGTCGATCAGACTTGCCACACCTTCCCCATATCCTCTGGATGTGTGTGCAAGATCTCTTCCGATAAAGACTTCATCATTATCATTTTCATAGCTCACCAGTCCAAGCTTCTCAGACATTCCGAACTTCACTACCATAGATTTTGCAAGACCGGTTGCCTGCTTGATATCCTGTGAAGCGCCGGTTGTGATATCATCAAATATCTCTTCCTCTGCCACACGTCCACCAAGTGATACCGTAATATCCTGCAGCATCTTGCCTTTCGTATTGTACATCTCATCGCGCTCCGGCAGAGGCATTGTATAACCGCCTGCTCCTCCGGTCGGAATGATAGACACACTGTAAACCGGTCCGACATCCGGCAACACATGGAATAAAATTGCATGACCTGCTTCATGATAAGCTGTGATTTTTTTCTCTTTTTCTGTAATAACGTGGCTCTTTTTCTCAGCCCCGATTCCAACTTTAATAAACGCTTTCTTAATATCTTCCTGCACTAAGAAGACGCGCTCTTCCTTTGCAGCAAGAATGGCAGCTTCATTCAGCAGGTTCTCAAGGTCTGCACCGGTAAATCCTGCTGTCGTCTGTGCAATCTGCTTCAGGTCAATATCATCGCTGAGCGGTTTGCCCTTCGCATGTACTTTTAAGATTTCTTCTCTTCCTTTCACATCCGGTCTTCCAACCATAACTTTTCTGTCGAATCGACCCGGACGTAAAATTGCACGATCCAATATATCCACACGGTTTGTCGCAGCCATCACGATAATACCTTCATTGACACCAAAACCATCCATCTCTACAAGGAGCTGGTTCAATGTCTGTTCTCGTTCATCATGTCCGCCACCCATACCGGTTCCGCGGCTTCTTGCTACTGCATCGATCTCATCAATGAAAATAATACACGGTGCATTTTTCTTCGCCTCTTCAAAAAGGTCACGCACACGGGACGCACCTACACCGACAAACATCTCTACGAAATCAGATCCGGAAATAGTGAAAAATGGCACTTTCGCCTCTCCTGCGACTGCCTTTGCAAGCAGCGTCTTACCTGTTCCCGGAGGTCCTACGAGCAGCACTCCCTTCGGGATTCTTGCTCCAACCTGCATATATTTCTTCGGTGATTTCAAGAAATCAACGATCTCTTCCAGCTCTTCTTTCTCTTCTTCCAAGCCGGCCACTTGCGCAAATGTGATTTTCTTATCCTGCTCTGTGCTAAGCTTCGCACGGCTCTTTCCAAAATTCATCGCCTTCGAATTTGCTCCGCCGCCCTGTCGGTTCATCATCATAAAGATCATGAAAAAACCTACCATTGTAAGCAGCACCGGAAAAATGGTCGTTGCAAACCAGTTGTCTCTCGGAACATCCGGCATCGTATAATCTATGTCCTGTTTGTCCAAATACTTCTGAATCTCATTGACATCTGAAACATATAAGTATTTTTCTATATTCTGACCGTCTTTTTTCTGTTTTAACTCTACTTCAACATTACCGGTCGGAACTGCTTTATTCTGTGTTATAACTACACTTTTCACCTGATCACTGACAATGAGCTTTTCAAACTCCTGTTTGCTCAACTGATTTTCTTTGCCATCAAGCTGATTTGTAAACCAAAGAGCGCCAAGTACAATAAGTACAAATAGGAACAAAGTGATTCCACTCAGGCCTCTGTTCTTCTTGTTATCTGTCACTGGCTCGATCTCCTTTCTATTCTACTCCTTCTACAATGCCGATGTATGGAAGGTTTCTATATTTCTGTGCGTAGTCAAGACCATATCCTACTACGAATTCGTCCGGGATCTCAAATCCTACATAATCAACCTTCACATCTCTTACACGTCTGTCCGGTTTATCGAGAAGTGTACAAAGCTTCATGCTGTTTGGATGTCTTTTTCTCAAGATCTCAAGCAGATAATACAAAGTACGTCCGGAATCGATGATATCTTCTACAACGAGCACATCTTTTCCTTCCAGTGTCTCATCTAAATCTTTCGCAATCTTAACAACACCGCTTGAGGAAGTTCCATCCCCATAGCTGCTTACACTCATAAAGTCCATAGAAACCGGAACGGTAATTCTCTTTGCAAGCTCACACATAAAGAATACTCCACCCTTGAGTACACAGATCAGATGCACCTGTTTTCCCTCGTATGCTTCGCTGATCTGTTTTCCAAGCTCCTGGATTCTCTTTTCTACATCCTCTTCAGAAATCATAACTTTAATTGTCTCTGCCATTTTCTTGTCCTCCGCAATATTTTATTTCTAATATCTTTTTTGTCTGTTCTGTAATCTGATATTTTTGGCTTTGTCTGTATCCAACAATCCACAGCACATCGTCTCCATCTGCCGCGATCCACACTTTATCTCTGTCTTCCTGTGGAATCTTTTGATCCACAAAATACTGCTTCAGTTTTTTTCTTCCGCCGTCTTTGTTGATCACGATCGAATCACCCGACATTCTATGTCTTATTTTTACAGTATTTTTAATTATATCATAGTCAAACCATTTCGTGTATATTTTTTCCGGAAATGTTAAATTTCCAGCTTCTCTGTCAAATACACGAATAGAAAATAATTCATTTCCGTCTTCTGCGCAAGTTGTTTCCGGCAGGTGCTTTTCCAGACGAATACCATCATAAATCCGAACGGCGGTCATTTCATACGGGAGATTGACTCTTTTTCCCACCTGTCTGTCAAACAGCTCTCGCACCATGGTGACATGGATTTCTTCGATGTCTTTACGCTTTCCGGCTGCCTCACACAAAACTTCGTGTAATACATTGTTTCTCAATGCCTTCGGGATCTTCTTATACTGCGCCATCAAAATGATGCGTTTTCCTTTTTTCCAGACAATGCACTTCGATTTGTAACGAGCGATCTCTTCTAATATATACTGCTCCAGTTCATACATCCGGTCCATTGTCTTCGCCATATGCGAAACACTTTCCGTATTTACGCAATCAATCAGATAAGGGATCACATCCAGACGAATGCGGTTGCGCATATATCTTCGATCTTCATTTGTCACATCTGTACAATAGAATATTCCTTTTTTTTCAAGAAATGTTTCGATTTCCCGCCTCTGCACACACAAAAGCGGACGAATCCATACGCCATTGACGGGCGCAATACCTCCCAGACCTCGGATACCGGTTCCCCGGCAGAGGTTCCAGATCAGCGTCTCCACGTTATCATTTTCATGGTGTGCCAGTGCGATCTTCGTCCCGCCCCATTCTTTTAATACCTTTTTAAAACAGGTGCGCCTTACTTCTCTTCCAGCTTCCTCTTCTGTCAATCTATTCTCTTTTGCATAAGCCGGAACATCTTCTTCGTATATTTTCAAGCGGACATTCCACTGTCTGCAAAGCTCTTTCACATACATGGCGTCCCGCTCTGCTTCGAGTCCCCGAATGCCATGATTGACGTGCACTGCCATAAGTGCAAATCCCAGTTCTTTCTGCAATTCTACTAACACGAAAAGGAGGCATACCGAATCGGCTCCGCCGGATACGCCTACAATTACACTGTCTTCTTTTTGTAACATATGCCATTTCTTCACATATGCTCTGATTTTCTGATACATTTTTCTCATGTCCTTTATTATCACTACTATTGTAAATATATATAATTTTATAGAAAATTTCAAGTAAATACAAATGAAAAGCTCCGGGAGTATCCCGAAGCTTTTCATTCATTTCTTATTTTGCTTTAAAAATAATCTCATTCTTATGTACAAGATGCAACTTCTCGCGAGCGATCTCTTCGACGAACGCGTCTGTGTCTGCATACTTTTCCATCTCTTCGATCTGTGCAGTTCTTGCCTTTTCCTGCTTGATCTGCTCTTCTAACTTTTCTTCTCGTGCAACAAACTGCTGCTCTTTTGCCTTAAGAGACATCCCGTTGGCTGCCAGTACACAGATCAGCAACACAAGTACAACACTGATTGCAAACATGCTGCGCTGATGTGTCCTTGCACGTTTCTTCGGTCGTCTTGTACGGCCTCTTTGTTTCATTTCATTCATATTATATACTCACCCTTCGTTCCGGATCCTACCCGGATACATACCCTTAATTATTTACGTAGTTATATCATATCGTTTTTTCTTACATTTCGCAAGTTATTAAGGATAATTATTTGTCATTCTTTTGTGAAAAATTGATGACGCACCTGCCATCCTTACAGGTAACGGAAAAGCTCTTTCGCCTCTTCCTTCTTCGTCGTCTCCTGGATCGCCAGCACTTCAACTTTGACGGTCTTCATTCCAAACTGGATCTCAATGATATCTCCCACTTTTACTTTTACTGATGCTTTGGCAACATTTCCATTCACGAGGACACGACCTGCATCGCATGCTTCATTGGCCACCGTCCGGCGCTTGATCAGTCTGGATACTTTCAAAAATTTATCTAATCGCATATCTTACTTTCCTTTGCTTAAATGAAAAAAAATGCCCTAACCGAGCGAATCGGTTAGGGATAAAATTCTATTATGCATTAACAGCGTCTTTTAAAGCTTTACCTGCTTTGAATTTTGGAGCTTTGCAAGCATCAATCTTCATTGTCTTACCTGTCTGAGGATTTCTTCCTTCTCTTGCTGCTCTCTTGCTTACTTCGAATGTTCCAAAACCAACTAACTGGATCTTGTGCTCTTTCTTCAGTTCTTCTGTAACAACATCAACAAATGCTTTTAAAGCTTTCTCTGAATCTTTTTTAGATAATTCTGCTCTGTCAGCGATTGCTGCTACTAATTCTGTTTTATTCATGGATAATTGTCCTCCTCTTATTTAACTATAGAATCCTATTGTCATCTATCCTCTTGCAGGCCGTCACGTCCCCGCGTCGACTGCCTTTAGATACTGTTATACCTTTTTTCCTTATATTTGTCAAGGAATTTCGCCCAGAAAATGCCCATTTTAAGGCATTTTTCGCACTTTTATCATCGTTTTAAATATGTCAATAATTTCTCTTTTGTATTCATCTGTGGATCCTCAATTACGAGCTCTAGCAGTTCCTTTAATTTTTCTCCGACTTCTTTTCCCGGAGCCACTCCCGCATTAAGAAGATCACTCCCGTTAACCGCAAGATTTTTCAAAGATACACATTGGCCAAGTTCGATGATTTCATTGTATATCTTTTCGATATCGTCGAGATTATGTATTTTTTCCTCTCTTTCATACATACTCTGCGCAAGTACATCCGCACGTCTTACTTCCATATAATATGGAAACAGATCTTCGCCGATTATATTCATCGCACGGCGCACATTTTTCTTTGTCGCAGGCATCCGATAATCATGATATTTAACCAATCTCGTCACCTTGCGCAACGTATCATTATCAAACTTCAGGTGTTTCAATACAGTCTTCGCTATTTTCTCGCTCTCTAAAGCATGCTTCTTGAAATGTGCCACTCCGTCTTCGCCCATCGTTTTTAATGCCGGCTTTCCTGTGTCATGCAAAAGCATTGTAAGTCGAAGCACTTTATCCGGGCGGATGTGTAGCATCGCATGCAGTGTGTGATCACCTACGTTGTACATATGATGCGGTGTCTCCTGGGCAGTCTCCATCATAGTGTCAAACTCCGGCAAAAATATTTTCGTAATCCCAAGCTCCCACGCAAGCTTCAGCATATCCGGACGATTCGAAACAAGCATCTTCACAAGCTCTACCTGAATCCGCTCCGCACTGATATTTTTCAAAGTCGGCGCAAGCTCTCTCATGCCTTCCATCGTATCTTTGGAAATGTCAAATCCTAACTGTGCGGCAAATCGTACGCCTCGCAAAATCCGAAGTGCATCCTCTCCAAATCGCTCCATCGCATTGCCGACGCAGCGAATACATTTTTTATCCAGATCTTCCAGCCCGCCGAAAATGTCTACCAGTCCGTCTTTGTCATTGTATGCCATCGCATTGATCGTAAAGTCCCTTCGAAGCAAGTCATCTTTTAAATTTCTTGTAAATGTAACTTCCTTTGGATGTCTGCTGTCTTCGTATTTTCCATCAATTCTATATGTCGTAACTTCGTATCCTTCTTTTCCAAGGAGAACCGTCACGGTACCATGCTCGATTCCGGTGTCAAACGTACGCTCAAATAACGCCTTCGTCTCTTCCGGCATTGCAGATGTTGTAATATCCCAGTCACCCGGCACTCTGTCGAGAAGAGAATCCCTTACACAGCCACCGACTGCGTATGCTTCATATCCATGCATCTGCAGTGTTGTAATTATTTTCTTAACATTTTCAGGTAATTGCAACTTAAAATGATCCACTGTATTACCTCCACTTAATTTTGCGTTCCTATTTATCATACCACAGCATAGGAAAAAGTTCCAAGACGCTTTCGAAAAAAGAAGCGAGGCCTCCTTTTAAAGCCTCGCCTTTTCTTCTTATTCTTAGTAGGATTTTCCCCAGTATGCCATATGCTTTGCAGGTTTTCCACACCAGATACATTTGTCAGAAACAAATTCTTCGTCTTCGATCAGACATCGTGTTGCAGCTCCGCCTGTCTCATATTTCACTTCGCCTTCACATTCCGGATCTCCACACCAGCATGCTTTTACGAATCCACGGTTTGCTTTGAACTTAGATACCATCTCATCCATTGTTGTAGCTGTATCGATATGTCCGTTCAGGAATTCTTCTGCACGGTTGTACATATCCTTCTGGATCGTCTCTAAGATCTCACGAAGTTTTACAGCAATCTCGTCTAAGGATACAACAATCTTCTCGCGGTTATCACGACGAACAACTACAACTTGATTATTCTCGATATCCTTCGGTCCGATCTCGATACGTGTTGGGATTCCGAGGATCTCCTGCTCAGAGAACTTCCATCCCGGACTCTTTTCAGAATCGTCGATTTTCACTCTGTATCCTGCTTTCTTCAATTCGTCAAGTAATGCGTTTGCTCTATCCAGTACACCTTCCTTGTGCTGTGCGATTGGAATAATTCTACACTCAACCGGTGCTACATGTGGAGGTAATACAAGTCCGTCATCATCTCCGTGTACCATGATCAGTGCACCGATACTTCTTGTAGACCATCCCCAGGATGTCTCATAAGCGCTGTGTAATTCGTTATTCTTATCCATATATTTGATACCAAATGCATCCGGGAATCCGCTTCCGAAGAAGTGGCTTGTTGCAGACTGTAATGCTTTTCCGTCATGCATCAATGCTTCGATTGTGTAAGTATCTTCTGCACCCGCAAACTTCTCGTGCTCTGCTTTTCTTCCTGCTACGAATGGGATCGCCATTGTCTCTCTGTAGCAGTCTTTGTAAACTTCCCACATCTGGATTGTTCTTTCTTCTGCCTCTTCATATGTTGCATGAAGTGTATGTCCTTCCTGCCATAAGAACTCTCTGGAACGAAGGAAAGGTCTTGTTGTCTTCTCCCAACGAAGTACTGAGTTCCACTGGTTCCATACTTTCGGAAGGTCTCTATGAGATTTTACAGTTTTCTGCCAAAGATCACAGAATAATGTCTCAGATGTCGGACGGATACACAGTCTCTCCTGAAGTCTTTCCATTCCTCCATGTGTTACCCATGCAACTTCCGGTGCGAATCCTTCTACGTGATCTGCCTCTTTCTCAAGCAGTTCTTCCGGAATGAGCATCGGCAGGTATACGTTCTCTACACCTGTTTCTTTGAAACGTCTATCTAAGTCTGCCTGGATCAGTTCCCAAATTGCATAACCATTCGGTAAATAGTTCATGCATCCTTTCACGCTGGAATAATCACACAGATTTGCTTCTCTTACAACATCTGTGTACCACTGTGCAAAATCTTCATCACGAGCTGTGATATTTTTTACTAATTTTTCTTTTGCCATCTTACTTCTCCTTTTCTCTTTTAATTGTTATGGGAGCAGTTTAATGTAATGCCAAATAAAAAACGCCGGGCCTTTTTGCTCCCTTAAAAAGGGACCGAAAAGCTCGGCGGTACCACCCTAGTTAACTGCGACCCTTTCGCAGTTCTCTTCATTCGCCATTAACGCTGGCTAAAACGCTGCACTTTCATACAGTGGCTCCAAGACCGGTTCCACGGTGCTCCGGCTAGACATCTTTCACCCATACAATGTCCTCTCTGCAACCCGCTACCATGTACTAATTCTCTTCATCGCCAAATTATTTTATATAATTGCACCTTATTTTAATCTATGGATAATCTTTTGTCAAGATTACTTCTGATTTGTTTGCATAATCTCGTTGTCTATGATTAAATAAATACAACTCTATTTTTCAAGGAGAAACAGTTATTATGAGAAATCATTCAAAAAATTTACATATTTTATTTGAGGACGCACATATCATTGTATGTGAAAAACCACACGGTCTTGCAACCCAGAGTCGCCGCATCGGCTCGGGAGTTTGACAGTTGAATAATGTAAAAAGTACTTACAGGCCTTATAAAACC
>JAUNTC010000066.1 GCA_030538915.1 Lachnospiraceae bacterium
TAAAGGAGAGGCTAAAGCAAAAATCGCCTTTATAAAAAATCTTTACAAAAGTGATATGAAAATTCCAACCATTGCAAGTATGGTTGATGAATCGGAAGAAACAGTTCAAAAAATTATTGAAGAGTATAAAAAGGAATGGTGTTGCTAAATGACAGTCATGTAAAAGATTCCCCCCAGATTATTTGATTTCTGGGGGGATTTTTATGATTTCGATTAAAGCAGCCTGCTGTAATCATCCAAAACAATCAACCGATCTGTTAGCCGTTCTATTTTGCTGCATTAAAAAGAAGAAAGCATCGAATAGTCTAAATTACTTTTCCGACTTTGCCTTCTTCTTTCTGATCTTATAATATGTCACACTTGCGGTAGCACCGATGATAATCGCGATTACATACATCAGGAGGCTCTTCTGGTCACCTGTTCCCGGAGGTGTGATTGGCTTATCTACCGAGATAGTCTGCGCTTCATCATTGATGTCTTTATGCTCTGTAACAAAATGCTCGGATCCACCTTCTTCCTGGACAGTGATTTCTTCAAAGACGACCAGTTTCTTTCCGGTAAGCTTGCTGGAATCTACCTTAATTCCAGACACTGTAAATTCTCCAGCTTTTGCGGAAGATGCATCATAATTCTGCTCTTCTTCGTTTTTAGTGCTTTTATCCAGGATATTCATGCTGCTTACTTTTACATCAGAAACCTTCTTACCTGTCTTCTTGTCTACCAGCCATGTCTTCACGGTATATTTGTCCGGAATCATGTTGGTGTACTTAATAGTATCCTTTACAGACTCTACGCCTTTACCGGAGAGCATGTTCTTAAGAGCATTTTCCGGAGTTGCCTTTGTTCCAATGTCCGGAACAACGATGGTCTGAAGATTATCCTGAAGGTTCCGGTGCTCTCCAATGAGCTTGCCATCTTTGTTATAAATCTCTTCAAAGATAACCAGTGTCTTTCCTTTGACCTTCTCCCCATCCACCGTTACGGATGTTGTAAAGGTGCCGGAAGCGCGCACGATTTCTACGTCCTGAGGTTTTTCATTGTCCCCTTTATCGGCTGCGTCGGGCTCTGGATTTGCGGTATCCTCTGAGATGTCATCTGACGTATCATCCTGGAGTTCATCATCTGTCTCTTCCGTCAGTTCTTCTTTCTCCGGTGTGTACTGCTTTACTGTTTCAGTTCCATCTACCCTCTTTCCCGTGGCCTTATCTACAACATAAGTCTTAATGGTCACCGGTTCGCCTGCTGGAAGATTTTCGTAATCTACAGCATCTTCAATCACCTGCTTACCCTTGGATGGGATCATATTATTCCGCAGGGTCTTGCCGGTTGCAGAAGTCTGTATTTTCGAAACCTGAACTGTCTGATTATCATCGTCTGTATCTTTGTGCTCCGCAATAATCTGCCCCTGGAGGTATACTTCCTCGAATACAATCACGTTTGTACCAGCATACTTAGATGCATCAAAGGTGATTTCTACCTTGACTTTTCCGGTCGCAGCGTTTGGTGTGAACTTAGTCTCTACTTCCGGTACATCCAGCTTATTTCCATTGCTGTCTACCAGCCAAGTCTTTGCAACATGCTCTACGTTCTTCTCAAGGCCCTTGTATTCGATTTCATCTACAATTGTCTGCTTGCCGGTTCCATTTACGATATGGGAGCCCGTGTCTTTGCCCGTTGCTGTTGTGCCGATGGATGGCTGATACAGTGTCTGATCCGAATCCGTAAGATCTTTGTGTTCTCCGATGAGATTTTCTCCCAGATACAACTCCTCGAATACAGTGACATTGCCTTCTACATCATCTGCATTGTACTTCAGCTCAATCTTGTAGGATCCTTTGGATTCACTTGGCGTGAACTTGGTCTCGGCCATGGTATCCTCAATTTCGTTGCCGTTTTCGTCTACCAGCCATGCTCTTCCGGTGAGCTCCGTTCCCGGGATTACATTATTGTAATCTACGGTATCTACAATGGTCTGTTCGCCGGTTTTCCCGATAATGTTGAGGCCGGATTCTTTGTTCACGGCTTTTGTCTTCAGCTTTACGACCTGCAGCGTCTGATCTTTGTCGTCCTTATCCTTATGGGATGCAATCAGCTTGCCCCCTTTATAAAGCTCTTCATAGACGATTACATTCTTCCCGGCATACTTGGATGCATCCGGAAGGGTCACATTCATGGTATAGGATCCATCTTCGGCACTCGCCGTGAACTCTTTCTCGGAAGTCGTTCCGTCTATAGTCTTGCCGTTCTCGTCTGCCAGCCATACTTTGCCCTTGAAGGTCTCGCCGGCAATCAGGCCCTTATACGATACCGTATCGGTAATGTTCTGTTCGCCCACACCGGAGATCATCTTAAGGCCGGATTCCGTTCCGGCTGCCTTTGTCTTAATCTCCGGAAATTTCACCGTCTGAGACTGGTCGTTGATGTCATGATGTGCGCCGAAGAATACGCCTTCTTCATACATGTCTTCATAAGCCACGAACTGTTTCCCGATGACAACTCCGGTGCCGTCGAACTTGAATGTAACATCCACATAACCATCCGGCTCGGATGGAGTGAATTTCACCGGCTCGGATACGACTTCATTGCCGTCCTTATCCAGTGCTTTCTTACCGGTGGTCTTATCCATCAGGGTTCCTCGGAGTTCGTATTCTTTATCCGTCTTCAGGTCCTTGTAAGTCACCCGGTCTCTTAGTTCGATTGGGCCTTCTCCGTAGATCAGGTGTTCCCCAGTCTCCTTGTCGGTGAGCTCAGTCTTGAAGTTGTGTTCTGGGTCTACCAGAGTGCCAAGGTTGATGGTGGCACCATCCTTGGTGACAGTGAACTTCACCGGATCGATCAGACTGTAACCCTGATTGGCTTCACATTCCAGTTCTTCTAAGACATAGTCACCTTCCGGAAGAGCGCCCCGGCTATCGTCGGCTTTGCCATCTTCTGATTCGCCGAACCAGACGCCGTTTCCGGCACCTTCTTCATTGGTGTTATTCGTGTGCTTTGCAAAGGATGCGGAAGAGTTCCACTCGCCGTTGTCGTTGGTATAGATGATATGGGATTCATCTCCCTTCGGGCCCTTATATGTGAGCTTGAACTTCACATTCGCCAGGCGATTCGAGGAGGTTTTAATCTCTCCGTTCTCATCCTGGGAGGACGTCTCGCCTACCTTTACAAATTTCACATCGCCTCGCGGCTGATACTCATCACTTGTGATAATCTTCTGATTCGGAGAAACTACCGGATCGGTGTTTCCCGCAGCACCGGTGACGGTAACTGGATATGTTTTCTCGTCTACTGCAAAGCCCTCCGGCGCTTTCAATTCCTTAACGGTGTAGTTTCCTACCGGGAAACCATAAGAACCAGCAGTGTCTTTGTACAATGTGCCGGAATACAGATATTTCTTTATGACATTTTTATATGTGTAAATCTGTCCATCTTTGTCTGTCTTGAACTTCCAGCTTCTGATTGGCTTTCCGGATCTGGATCCGGATCCGTAATAGCTTACCTGGTAGATGGCACCAGCCAGAGAATACTGCTTCTTATCCTCCGGACGCTTGTTCTTCTTCTCTACCTGAACGAACATCGGGTCCAGCTTGGCGGTATCCTTGTAGGTCTTCTTTACGGTCTTCCCGGCAGATGCCACGATCTTGAATGGCTTCTTAGACCGGTCAATGCCCTTCTCATCCTTTGTGGAAAGGTTCTTTCCCGGCTTGGTTTCGAAGGCATAGTAAGTACCCTTCTTCACCTTCAGCTTATTGGATAAGCCATTGCTGCCGATGGTGAGCGTACCCACATACCCGGTCTTCTTGGCGGTCTTGTAGATTTTGTAAACCGTACCTGTAACAGAATAGTTGCTGTTCCCTACGGTACAGTCGGTGTTGGCAATTTTCTTGGTGATTTGGATGTATGCATCCTGTGGTATTGTGTAAGTAAAATAGCCCGCCATATTCTGGGTATAGTGACCTTTTGTGTTCTTCATATTGGAACATGTCACTTTCACCACCGCATCTCCATTTGTATTAGTTGTAATAGAAGATACTTTGGCGTGGAAGCTGTACTTCGCTCCTTTTCCCGGAAGATATACACCTGAATCGATACAGTGGGCCTTGATAACCTTATCCTTATACTTTCCCGATGTGATCTTGAAGTTCGCCGTAGACGGATGACCTCTCTTGGCACTGGTGCAGGTTGCAGTGCCACTGGATGAAGACCCCTTCTTCGGCAGCGTAGTGGATGCCTTTGACGCATAAGTTGCGGTGCTGCTCTTTACGGTCTTCGCCTTAACATCCTTAGCGGAAGACTGGGAATTTACCTTCTTGGCATCTTCTTCCGATGCCTTCTTACAGGTCACTTCCACCTTGTTGCCCTTATCAGCTGCAGTAATCTCCTGCTCCATCTTTACGGATTTCTCTCCATCTGCTTTTGCTTTCGACTCCTTAGAGAGTTCCTTCTTCGGATCTACGGAATCATTCTGAACCCGGATCTCGTCTTCTTCAGACTCGGTGACAATGGTAATCTTCTCCCCCACCGGATACTGGAATGTGTATTCCTTGTCATCCCGGATGGCCTTCTCCTGAAGTTCCTTCTTCGTCTTTTCATCCGTCTTGTCTGAAATCTTATCAAAGTGAATCTCTCCGGATCCATTCAGTTTCACGGTAATCGGTGCCGTATTCGGCTCAGAATCCGAATGCTGCGCTTGGGTCTTCCCTTCCGCGCTTGGCAGGGAATCACTATCCACGGCAAAGGATGCCACCGGCTGGAATACCATTGCGGTGAGCATGAGAATGGATAGTCCCTTGGTAATAACTTGTCTTATCTTTCCCATTTGGTTTCCTCCTTCTGGAAAATTACATATTGGAAATAACGGACTGTATACAAAAAACCGCATATCAAAGCATGCGGTTTGGGGCATGAAAAAGGGAGCCTGTCATCGGCTCCCTGGTTTCAGGTATATCTATTTATTAAAGAAAGAAAGGAATAAACTATTGATAACTTGCGCATGTAGCTCCGCAGGAGCAGGTGTATTTCGTAACCTTAACAGTCTTCTTGATTGGCACTTTGTCATAACGCACTTCAGTTCTGGTTGATCCATATCCAAGTGCACCTTTTTCTTTATCTTCTTGTACGTGCTTTTTAATCATAGCCAGTAATTCATCGTCACTCAATTCACCGATATCGTTTGCGTAATCATATTCAGTCCAATCATAATTACAAGGAGTCAGCTCCCCTGTTTTCGGATCTTTGAATGCTGCGTTGCACCATTCGTGAGTTCTTGTCTTGTACTCGTATCCAATGATTTTCTTTTCAGATTCCGTTGTCTTCTCCCATACATGCTGATGCTGATCGTCGGTAATGGTGACGCTCTTCTTATTCCCAGTCTCTTCTCTCTGAACCTGGCTCAGTTCTTCCACTACCGGTACATTCTGATCTTCATCTTCCGACTGAGTTACTGCAGCATGCTTCTCTTCGATGTGCTTTACGATATCTTCCTTGCTATGGGATGCTGCGGTGCTGTCTTCACTATTCAGGCCGCATACAGAGCAGTAATAGGTAGTTCCGTGCTTCTCGTTCTGCATCTTCTCAGTCATAGCGGTGATATCTTCTCCGCAGGTTTTGCAGAAGACTTCCGGCATTTCTTTGGTATAGGTTACCTTGAATGTCATGTTCTGCGGGTTCAGCTTAAGCACCGTGGACCAGCTTCCCGTATAGGCGCCGTTTACCGGACGCACCTTGTAATAGCAGGCCTTCTCCGGATTATAGTGGGTATTGACATAGCTATTCTTGGATACAGTATCCAGGAGGATGTACTTTCCACCATCGGAGTAATATACCTCATACGTCTTCGCTCCTTTCACCGCATTCCAGGTTAGAGATGTCTTCATGTCGTTTCCAATAGTTCCTTTGACGGTGCCGATCTTGCCGGAGAATACGGCATTCAGTGTCTTTACGCTGCTGTACTTGCCCCACTTTACGGAGGTTACCTTCTTTGTAGTTCTATTCTTCTTTGAAAGCTTCTTATATGCTTTCTTGGAGACGAACTTCTTGGTTTTCTTATTATAGTATTTCTTTACTTTCTTGCCGTTTTTGTAGGCTCTTACCTTGTACTGGGTCTTTGCCTCAGTTCCGGCAGATACAGTAGCCGAAGAACTCTTCTTAGATGCCTTCTTGACCAGTTTCCAGCCCTTGGTTCCGATCTTCTGGTATACGGCATAACCCGAAGGAGCTTTCTTCAGCTTCTTCCACTTCACATTTGCTTTCGTATTATTCACTCGCTTTACGCTTGTGATAGACACCTTTGACGGTGCCTTTGCCTTGGATGCTGCCGAGACAGTCATCGGCGCAGCTGATGTGAGCATCATAACAGCTACTGCAGATGCAATAATCTTATTCTTTACTTTCATAACATTGCTCCTTCTTTGTATTCTGCACTTCTCTTGCGCAGCGTGAATTTACTTTATTGATATTATACACACCACAGATGCCTTTATAAAGTGGCTCAAAAGCCAAACTCTTCTGCATGCCCTTATTTGCAAGGGGTACAGGACTTTAAAAAAATTGGCAAGCTTTTTATTCAAACGAAAACGAGAGCCTTTCGACTCTCGTTTTCTATTTCTGTAAAGAGCTTTATTGGGAATGATAAACTCATCGTAGAACACCGAAATTGTTCTCCCAGGATGAGAATGGTGAGATTAAGACCTCTTTGAACCGCCTAGCCAATGTGAAGTTCAAACTCACTTACAAGAACGACGTCGCAACCTGTGCTTCCAAGGCATCGTCCAGTGGCTCAGCAAGCAAGGTGCTTTATATCTACTCTGAGATATAGGTATTATACCCTATATTTCGCCATAAAACATAAAAAGTTGTCCGTGCTTTTGGACAACTTTTTGAAAAATTTTTTTAAATTATTTTTACTCATCATTATTCAAAATATGATCGTACCAACTGAATGGATATCCCACTGGAATAGTTTGCTGCTCTTGGAGAATTTTATCGTCCAACTTCTTTGCATCCTTGGTAAATTCTTTTCCAGTATACTTCATCTTCCGCATTTCCTCTCTTCGATCTCGTTCCCGAATATATTGCTTTCGGTAGAAAACTTCAACATCTTCAAGTCCACCAGAATTTCCGGATCACAGCGTAGAACATAGGCTATTTTTAATACTTTTACCGCACTGACATCGTAAAGTGATGTACTGCCACTCATGTAGTTTTGAATGGTCCGAAGGGATATTCCCGTTTCTCTTGCCAATTTCCCGGAAGATATCTTCCGATACTTCATCATCTCTCGAAGCTGCAAGACGCAGACATTTCGTAAATCTTCCTTAGTCTTCATTGTTTCGTAAATCGACGCTTCCGGTGTACTTAGGTTTTTTTGATCTTTGAGGATGGCATCCTTCATTTCTATTTTGTTCTCCATCAGGACTCCTTTCCTGCATCAGTTCGTATTATTCTGCCCATAAAAACGTTTTCAAAGCTTCCTTGAAAATTTCTTTCTTCATGTTGTATTTGGAACTTCTATTTTTATTCATAAGAATGAGAAAGTCAATGATAGATACAATTTTTACAATATGCAAAAAGTTAATTGTATTCAATAGTAGATTTTTTGTGCTTTTACACAAGTATAAAAATTCTCATTTTTCATAAGGCCCATTTTACAACTTACTGCGTGATATATATAATCGAGACGAAATAAAAAAGAACACATGTGCCGAAGCATATGTGTTCTCCATAAACCATATCAAGCGAAACCAAAAGTAAAACATAAATCTACGAAACAGTTTGGCGACTAAGATTTGTGTCATTCCCAAGGTCTTGCCTTCTTTATGTACTCATAATACATATTTGAGTAAGGAATGTCAAGACCTTGGATCGCTTCTGGTACGCGGAATCCGGAGGACATCCATTGACAAAGAACAGACATTCAAGACTTACTAAAAATGATCGAATCCGAATCCAGGCCTATCTGGATAAAGGATATTCTATCCGCAGTATTGCAAAAGACATCAAGAAGAATCCTTCCACTGTTCTTCGCGAAATTCGGCGAAACACTTTTCTGGAAGAGAACCTGGGAAATGATTGTGCTTATTTCACTTCTTGTTCGGAACGACATGTATGCGGAAGACTAGACTGCAATGCAATCTGCAGTAAAAACCGCATGTGCAAGAAAATTTGCTACAAACATTGCACGATGTATGAAAAGAAGGATTGCGATAAGTTATCCCGTGCCCCACATGTATGCAATGGTTGCGTGCGAATTCGTCAGCGAACCTGCTTTTATGATAAATACATCTATAAAGCGGATGAAGCTCAGAGGAGAGCCGAATATGAAATGCATCAAAAGAATTCCGGACACGATCTGACATTGGAGGAGTATATCCTTATCGATCAGATTGTTACAGATGGCCTTCGCAAAGGACAAGCTCCATACCACATATGGAAAAGTAATCCGGAAATCCAGTTCATCAGCATTGATACCATATATCGTCTCATTGACGAAGGTGAGCTAAATGCAAAAAATCTGGATCTTCCGGAGAAGGTTCGGAGAAAACCTCGAAAAACAAAGAGACGTAAAATGCATAATGAAGTCTTAAGGAAACAGAAGATTGGACATATGTGGACGGATTTCTTAGATTACGATAATATGCATCGTCCAAGAAGAGTTGAAATGGATTGCATCGAAGGAAAACGTGATGAGGCACCTGCAATTCTCACACTCTACTTAAAACGATCCGGAATGCAGCTTGGATTCTTACTTGCGAAACATGATTCAAAGCATGTTGTCCATGCACTGGATAATATTGAAGGAATTCTTGGTACGGAATTATTTCAGGATGTTTTCCCGGTGATTCTCACGGATAATGGGCATGAATTTATGGATATTGAAGGCATGGAACATTCCTGTATAAATCCCAATGTGAAGCGAACGAGAATCTTCTTCTGTGAACCGAATCGGGCAAATCAGAAAGGCGGATGCGAAAACAATCACAAACTGGTTCGGCGGATTATTCCAAAAGGAACATCCTTGCTGTCTTATACCCAAGAAGAAATAACGCTAATGTTCAATCATATTAACAGTTACAGACGGAATAGCAGGTACGGTGCCTGCTCCTATGAACTGTCTCGTGAATATCTATCTGCCGACTTCTTTGATCTGCTGGGACTCTACACTGTCCGTGATACGGAAGTGAGATTAACACCGGATCTGATTCGGGAATATAGAAGAAGTTATATTAAACAAAGCGAATCATATTTTAACTCATAGATAATTGAATTATTCAATTATTCAATGTATAAAACTGAACTGAATTACGAAAATTCAGATGTCGCAAGACTAATGCAACACCCGTTGCTTTAGTTCTGAGAAACGACCAAATAGGCTCGTGGAGCTTGTTTGCTATACCCGAAATTAGTTCGGCGATTCATGAAAGCCTTGAATTATATGGGTTTAAGACAAAAGAAAATCGACGAACTCCTTTAACTCGTTGGATTTCGTCGATTTTTGTTCAGTGTTGCACTAGACGTGCGAATCTTGCAATTATTTCAGTAATTTCTTGCTTTTTCACCAGTTTCTCAATTGTCTTAAAACGTTTCTCACAGCTTTTTTTTATTTTAAAGCTGTATTTGTTCTCCCTTGGGAAGTACGGCATTGGGGCTCTTTTTCCTTCGTTTTCAGGGTATTCTTCCGGCATCAATAGCTCTAAAAGATGCCCAAATTGTGCTACAACATAGTAGTTTTCTGATTCATAGTATTCATTTTCTTCGCATGATCTGAAGTGTTCTCCTTCTCTTGATAGAGCGGTGCATATCGCTCTTGCAAGAGATGGTTTTTCTGCAATTACAAGTCTCATTATATATTTTCCCCTTTTTTCTGGTTTTGCAGTTGGTGGTTATTCGTCTTAATCATTCCCTATATCGTATATTATAGCATATACAGAAAAGGGAGAAAATGGAATCCGAGCACAAAAAAAGGACTATGCATTAATGATATGCACGGTCCTTTTAATGTTTAATGTGTTACTTTGTGTTGAGTGGAACACTGTCCATATAGCAACTGTCAGAGCAAATGTCAATCTTGTTGCTCCATATTTTACTGCTATCTATTTCCGGATCTATGTCCCAAGAAACAGCATTTGTATCATCTATATAGACTCGGAGAAAATTCTCCTCTCTTTTTAGATGCTCAAATACAGTACCTTTTTTCAATAGCGGGCGAACATCATATACCCGCTTTTCTCCATTATCAAAGGTTAACTCAAGAGTGAAGTCTTTTTTTGGTATGACCTCAGTGACAACACGTCTTCCTGCAGAAAAATATTTTGCTGCACGTTTGTCGAATCCCTTTGAAAGGTAATACTCTTCACTTTTCACATTGTCACCTCCTTTTGTTTACCTTAACGGTTCTATGGAAAACAGTTCCTGCTGATTCTCAGCAAGTGCCCAGTTTTCTCGGAGCTCTTCCTGATGGTATGCCGCCCATCCAATTAGCATCTTTAACTGTTTCGACGGCAATTTTCCCTCTAGAACCTCTAATTCCTCAATGGATACGAGAACTTCATCGCCACCATAAAAAGCATGGAAGTGTGGTGGCATATGATCGCTCCAATAAATAAGAACTTTAATGCCTCTAAACATAGAAATCGTTGGCATTGTTCGTCTCCTTTCTCCTTCTCGAAATCATTATAAGTGATTGGTTTTGCACCGTCAATTATAATGCTTCTATAATGCTACTTCTTTTTTTTCTTTTTCCGCATCTGCTTTCCGCCTGCATTCAGGACAGCAAACGGAGAGAAGGGAAAGCTTTTTATTTCCGTATGTTTCAGCATCTTTTTTAACATCCCATACGAAAAGCTTTCCACAGGCCTTACATCTTGTCTTTAACATTAACATTGTGTACTCCTTTCTGTTTTGTAGGCCTCTCTCCGGTTTTAGAGCTGCCTACTATCTCTTTCTGTATTTATTCATGCTTGCGCCAAAGATTTCGACAGACTCGAATCTCTTTAGCGCTTTCGCTATTTGCCCATTGAACAGAGAACCGAATTCGTCTCCATCATCTGAACAAAGGAAAAATGGTCCAAAGATAATATCCAGAATTTTTTCTTTTTGAATATTTCTCTTTCTGTTCATATCTTTGAAGCGATCTTCCTCGAAAATTGCCCTATTAGGCTTCATTTCCGATAAAAATTTGCCTTCTTCATTGCAAACAAGGCAAATCCTTTCATCAGAAAATAGATGCAGTACTTCTATATATCCTCCTACTGCCTGCTGCATGCTTTCTAGATTGTTGTCAATCTCTTCCACGGTAGGTTTCTTCCCTGGGCTTACAACAACTACCTTCATTTTTATAATCCGCCTTTCTGGCGAAAGACACCAATAGGGTCATGAAAA
>JAUNTC010000067.1 GCA_030538915.1 Lachnospiraceae bacterium
CAAGCTTTGCGGCTGTTTTATCTCGTATTAACTGTCAAAGATGGGATTATAGCCTTTTTCTATGCAAAACACAACCAGGCATCTTCCTTCTTATTATTTCCTTACTGATCTGCGGAATCTTTCAAAAACTTCAACCACTCTTTAATCTCTTTTTCGTGTCCGTTATCACTCGGCTCGTAAAATCTTTCGTCCTTGATCTCATCCGGCAAATACTGCTGTGATACGTAATGATTCGGATAAACATGTGCGTATTTATATCCCACACCGTGTCCTAAATTTGCAGAGCCTTTATAATGTGCATCCTGCAGATAAGACGGCACCGTTGTCTTTTTGCTCTTTACATTATCCATAGCCGCAAATACTGCATTGCATGCGGAATTGCTCTTTGGTGCAGTTGCTACATATAAAACAGCCTGTGATAATATGATCTGGGCTTCCGGCATTCCGATACGCTCTACAGCCTGTGCGGCAGACACTGCCACAGTAAGTGCCATCGGATCTGCATTTCCCACATCTTCCGATGCACAGATCATAATACGTCTAGCAATAAATTTAATATCTTCACCGGCGTATAACATCTTCGCCAGATAATAAACTGCCGCATCCGGATCCGATCCACGCATACTTTTAATAAATGCAGAAATCGTGTCGTAATGATTATCTCCTGTCTTGTCATACTGAACAACACGCTTCTGGATACACTCTGACGCCACATCAAGGGTAATATGTATCTTATCATCCTCTTTGCTTCGCTCCGTAGTGAGAATTCCAAGTTCGATTGCATTCAATGCACTTCGCGCGTCTCCTCCTGCGATATCAGCCAGAAAATCAAGCGCATCTTCATCGATTTCTGCCCGATAGCTTCCCATTCCTTTTTCCACATCGTAAACAGCCCGTGTAAGCAGCTTTTTAATATCTTCTTTTTTTAACGGCTTTAATTCGAAAATGCTGGATCTTGAGATCAACGCTCCATTTACTTCAAAATATGGATTCTCCGTCGTTGCTCCTACCAGTATGATCGTACCGTCCTCCACAAATGGAAGCAGATAATCCTGCTGCCCTTTATTAAACCTGTGGATCTCATCTACAAAAAGGATTGTCTTCTTCTGATACATCCCTAAAAGCTCTTTTGCTTTTTGCACAACCGCTTCCATATCCTTCTTACCGGCAACAGTTGCGTTGATCTGTGTAAATTCTGCGCTTGTCGTATTGGCAATAACTTTTGCAAGAGTTGTCTTACCGGTCCCCGGCGGCCCATAGAAAATAACAGAGCTTAATTTATCCGCCTTGATCGCACGATAAAGAAGCTTATCCTTTCCTATAATATGTTCCTGTCCGACGACTTCCTCAAGCGTCGTTGGACGAAGTCTCGATGCAAGAGGAGCTTCTTTATTCATATTCTTTTCTCTGACGTAATCAAATAAATCCATATTTATCGCCTCTCTCTGATATATTTTTACCCATCTTTCTACATTTATATAGATGGTTTTCTTCTCCGAATAAGATAATAGCATTGGACACTCAAAAAAACAATCCATACATTGTACTTTCCTATTGTAGGTGTTATACTTTTTTAGTCTATACATATAGACACGTTATCTAAAGGAGGAATTTTATGGTTCAGAATAAACAGGAATCAACACCAATTCAAGAAAACAAAATGGGCATAATGCCCATTCCGAAATTACTTATATCAATGTCTCTACCAATGATGCTGTCTATGCTTGTTCAGGCCTTATATAATATTGTTGACAGTATGTTTGTAGCGAAATTAAACGAGGATGCATTGGCTGCCGTATCTTTAGCCTTTCCGATCCAGATGTTAATGATTGCTATCGCATCCGGTACCGGAGTCGGTATCAACGCACTATTATCAAGGAATCTTGGCGAGAAAGACTTTAACAATGCAAACCGAGCTGCTAAAAATGGTATTTTTCTTGCCTTTTTAAGCTGTATCACTTTTGCGATTGTCGGTGGTCTTGGTTCTCGTCTCTTCTTCGAAGTTCAAACAAAAGATCCTGCTATTGTTGCTTATGGCTCACAATACCTTCGTATTATTACAATCTGCTCTTTCGGGATTTTCATGCAGATCACATTTGAAAGACTGTTACAGTCTACCGGAAAGACGATCTACAATATGATCACACAGACAACCGGAGCTGTGATCAATATAATTTTAGATCCGATCATGATCTTTGGTCTTTTCGGATTTCCAAGAATGGAAGTTGCAGGTGCAGCCCTCGCAACCGTTATCGGACAGCTTGTCGGCGTCTCTTTAGCTATCTATTTCAACCATACGAAAAATCATGATATCGATATCAATATGAAAGGATTCCGTCCACACGGACAAACGATCTCTAACATTTACAAAGTAGGAATTCCTTGCATCATCATGCAGGCCATCACTTCTGTCATGACATTTGGAATGAACAAGATCCTTCTTATGTTCTCTTCTACAGCAACAGCTGTATTCGGAGTGTATTATAAACTGCAGAGCTTTATCTTTATGCCTGTCTTTGGACTGAACAACGGAATGATCCCGGTCATCGCCTACAATTACGGTGCAAGAAACAAAAAACGTATCACACAGACTACAAAGTTAAGCGTATCGATCGCTGTAGGCATTATGTTATTTGGTCTGCTTTTGTTTCAGACATGCCCGGCATTTTTCTTATCAACACTTTTTGATGCTTCCGATGAGATGCTCACAATTGGAGTTCCGGCACTTCGCATCATCAGTATTAGCTTCCTTTTTGCCGGTTATAACATTGTAATAGGATCTGTTTTCCAGGCACTCGGAAATGGTGTGTACAGCCTGATCGTATCACTGGCAAGGCAGCTTTTTGCAATTCTTCCGATTGCATATCTCTTTGCCATTCTGTTTGGATTACATGCCGTATGGTGGGCGATCCCGCTTGCAGAGATTGTATCTACGACCGCATCCACCATTCTTTTAAGACGAATATATCGATTGAAAATCGCACCTCTTTAGGAGGTGCTTTTTTGTTTTTCTTACAGTTCATTTGCAAATGACTTGACACATCCCTATAAAGAGTGATACGGTAACGATGATATTTTTTCTAAAAATCAATAATGAGGTGTAAAAAATGCAGGAATTAAAGCCAATCAAAGAAGGTAAAGTACGTGAGATTTATGACAATGGGGATAGTCTGATCATGGTTGCTACAGACCGTATCAGCTGCTTCGATGTGATCTTACACAACGAAGTAACAAAGAAAGGATCCGTTCTTACACAGATGTCCAAGTTCTGGTTTGATATGACAGAAGACATTCTTCCAAACCACATGATCTCTGTTGACGTGAATGACATGCCGGAATTTTTCCAGAATGAAAACTACGCCGGCAAATCCATGATGTGCAAGAAGCTTAATATGCTTCCGATCGAATGTATCGTTCGTGGATATATTACAGGTAGCGGATGGGTTAGCTATCAGGAGAATGGAACTGTATGCGGAATCGAGCTTCCGGCAGGATTAAAAGAATCTGATAAGTTACCGGAGCCTATCTATACTCCATCTACTAAGGCTGAGATCGGTGACCACGATGAGAATATTTCTTTTGAACAGAGTATTGATCACTTAGAGAAGTACTTCCCGGGAAAAGGTCGTGAGTATGCCGAACTGCTTCGTGACAGCACTATCGCATTATATAAGAAATGTGCAGAATATGCACTGAGCAAAGGAATCATCATCGCAGATACAAAATTTGAATTTGGTCTCGATGAAGAAGGTAATCTCGTAATCGGTGATGAGATGCTTACACCGGACAGCTCTCGTTTCTGGCCGGCAGACGGTTATGAGCCGGGACACGGACAGCCATCCTTCGACAAGCAGTTTGCTCGTGACTGGCTGAAAGCAAATCCGGACAATGACTGGACTCTCCCACAGGAGATCGTTGATAAGACAATTGAGAAATATTTACAGGCATATAAGATGCTTACAGGAAAAGAGCTCGCATAGCGAGCTCTTTTTTTATTTTTTCTTTTTATTCTTCTGTTTCTTTTTCACACTGTATCCAAATGTTCCAAGCTTCTCTCCCAGTGCATAGTATTCTCCGTGAGAATATGCAAGCAGTTTACTTGCTGCAAGATCAAATTTACCATTTGCCTGCATATAGCGTTCATCCACCTGCACTGCCTGTACCTTTGCAACAAACATATGATGTGAACCTAATTCCATAATATTTTCAACTTTACACTCAATATTTACCGGGCTCTCTTCAATGAGCGGTGCATATTGAAGCGTGTCGCATTTCCCCCTGGTCAGTTTCATCTCTTTCCATTTATCTACATCTCTTCCGGAACGCACCCCACACCAGTCTGTTGCTTTTGCAAGTTCTTCAGTTGTCAGATTTACAACAAATTCTCCACTTTCTTTGATCATGTGATAAGAATATCGCTCCGGTCGAACGGATATATAGAGCATAGCCGGGTTTGTACAGATTGTCCCTGTCCAAGCAACGGTTATGATATTGTCTTTCCCATTCTTATCTGCTGTGCTGACCATGACAGCCGGAAGCGGATATACCATATTCCCCGGTTTCCATATCTGTTTTGCCATCATTTCCTCCTGTATAAATATAAAGTATACTATCTTTTTTACTGCTGTAATGTTGCAACAAGCGTCGGGATCAGCTGTTTCTTTCTTGATACAACTCCTTCTAAGATCACATCTTTCGTATCCTCCGGAAGATCAAATGCAGAAATAATATAGTTCTTTGCATTTGTTCCACAGCAAAGTAACTCTGTAGATTCATTCAAAATATCTGTCAGCATGTAGTAGATCATATTGAGATTCTGTTTTTTCAATTCTTCTCCAAGATACGGATCTAATACTTCTTTGATTTCTTTTAACTCTTCGCTGCTCATCGAATTGATCTGACCCACACCAAATGACACATCATTTACTGTAAACTGTTTGAAATCCTGGAAGCAAATTTCTTCCGGGGTCTTTCCTTTCATGCTGCTTCCTGCATTGAACATTTCTTTCGCAAGCTCTTCCATATTGACTCCTGCAATTTTTGCAAGCTTTGCTGCTGCCTTCTCATCTATAGCGGTACATGTCGGAGAACGGAACAACAGTGTATCAGAAATGATTGCTGAGCAGAGAAGTCCGGCAATCTTAGGTGAAATAGAAATTTCCTCTTCCCGATACATCTGATAAACGATCGTAGCTGTACATCCAACCGGCTGATTTCTAAAAAATACCGGTCCGTTTGTTTCTATATTCCCCAGTCTGTGATGGTCGATGATCTCTACAATCTCGGCCTCTTCAAGGCCATCTACTGCCTGTGATTTTTCATTGTGATCGACAAGAATTACCTTCTTCTTGCTGGCATCCAAAAAACGACGTCTTGAAATAAATCCACGGAACCTGCCGTGTCTGTCCAGGATTGGGAAATCACGATATTTTGTCTTTGTCATGACTTCCTTGATTTCATCTACGTAATCAGTTACTCTGAATGTAACAAGCGGGCCTTTACTCATAAAATATTTAACCGGAATGCTCTGATTAATGAGACGTGCCGCTGTAAATGTATCGTGCGGTGTGCGAATAATAACAATACTCTGTTCTTCCGCTCTCTTAATCACTTCCGGTGTAACCTCTGCATTTTGGCAGACAACGATACAGCTCGCATCAATGTTAATCGCACATTCCTGCGCCTCGTCACGGTTGCCGAGGATTACAAGGTCATCTCTCTCAATAAATTCTTTCATAAGATTTGGATCAGAAGCTCCAATCGTTACTTTTCCTTTTGTAAAATGACCGTGCTCATTTCCTGTAAGCAGTGTTCCATCCAATGTACGGATAATATTGCGATACTGTGTGCGCGCTCTTGCCAGAATATTGCTGTCATATACATCCATATAAGAAGTTGCAATATCTCCGGTGGAGATCACACCTACCAGTTCCTCATCTTTCAGTACCGGTATTGTCTTGACATTATTTTCTTTCATCTTCGCCCATGTATCTTTAATAGAAACATTTGGCGCAACTCCTTCAATCTTATGAATGTCCATATCTTTTGCCTGCAGCTTGACATTCTTTAAAAGTTCCGGTGCTTTCACACCAAATTTAGATAACACATACTGTGTCTCTTCATTCACCTGCCCGGCACGTCTAGCCACATATTCATCGCCCGTCATTTTCTTTTTTAACTCAGCGTATGCAATTGCAGAACAAATGGAGTCTGTGTCCGGATTCTTATGTCCTACTACATATACCTTTCCAGTTTTCTTTCCCATTTACATCTCTCCAAGCTTTCATATATATATACTGTATTTATATTCCAATAGTAAGAGTGCCATTTTTTTCGCATTTCGTCAACCATTTCTTACATACTAAGAAAAAATACATGCATATTTTTTGAAACAACCGTCTGTTTTATGTTATACTGTGTACAGTTTCTATTGCATATAGAAAGCACGTATATCATATTATCTCAGGAAGGAACAATTGACTATGAGCGAAGAATTATTAAAAGATGAAAACAACTTGACAATGGCTGATTTTGAAGAACATTTTGACGATGCAAATCCATGGAATGTTGTAAAAAGTTATATGGAGAACAAAACCGTACTTCCAGTAAAAGTAGAAGGGATTGTTAACGGTGGCGCCATTGCAATGGTAGAAGGACTCCGCGGATTTATCCCGGCTTCCAGATTATCCTTATCCTATATCGAGGATCTTGAAACCTATCTTCTGAAAGATATCGAAGTACAGGTAATCGATGTAGACGAAGCAGATAACAAATTGGTACTCTCTGCACGTGAGATTTTGAAAGAAAAAGAGCGTCAGGAAAAAGAAGCAAAGATTGCAAGCATCCAGGTAGGCTCTGTTATGAGCGGTACTGTAGACAGTCTTCAGACATACGGTGCGTTCATTCGTTTAGAAAACGGACTTTCCGGACTTGTACACATTTCTCAGATCAGTCAGAAGCGTATCAAATCTCCAAAAGACGTACTCAATGTCGGAGATGAAGTATCTGTAAAGGTAATCGGCATCAAAGACGGTAAGATCAGCCTCAGCATGAAGGCATTAGAAGAAGTTGATGAAGAAGAAGAGCCGGTTGAAAAAGTAGAAATCCCAGAGGCCGAAGAAATCGGAACAAGCCTTGGTGATCTTTTCAAAAACATTCAGTTATAATCATCGAATCTAAAAAAAGGTTCCCGCTCACATTTGTGAGTGGAACCTTTTTTCTATCTGTTTCATTTCATTTTTATTCTGCCTCATCAAGATCTCTAAGCCAGCTATCTACGCAGGCATCACTTGGCATTCTCCAGTCTCCTCTAGGTGAAAGTGCAACCGAACCAATCTTTGGTCCATCCGGAAGGCAAGAACGTTTGAACTGTTGCATGAAAAATCTTCTCAAGAACGTGCGGAGCCACTTGCGGATTGTCGCATCATCATACTCTCCGGCAAATGCTTCCTTCGCGATTCGATAAATCTTCGAAGGCTCATATCCAAATCGCAGCATATAGTACAGATAAAAATCATGCAATTCATATGGTCCAACAAGATCTTCTGTCTTCTGTGAAATCTCACCATCCTTTGGTGGCAACAATTCCGGGCTGACCGGTGTATCAAGCACATCGTATAAAACATCTTTTACTTCCTCGTCATTACATGTATCTGCGTAATACTGTACAAGATAGCGCACTAAAGTCTTAGGAACAGAAGCGTTCACACCATACATAGACATATGATCTCCATTATAGGTTGCCCAGCCAAGTGCGAGCTCTGACATATCTCCGGTACCGATCACCATACCACCTGCTTCGTTCGCAATATCCATAAGCACCTGTGTACGCTCACGTGCCTGCGAGTTTTCATACGTAACACTGTGATCTTCCGGATCATGTCCGATATCTTTAAAATGCTGTTCTACGGATTTCAAAATCGGCACCTCTCTTAAAGTTGCGCCAAGTTTTAAAGACATCTTGCATGCATTCTGATATGTTCTGTCTGTCGTACCAAAACATGGCATTGTCACAGCTGTGATCTGACTGCGATCTAACCCTAAAGCATCAAATGCTTTTGCTGTCACAAGAAGTGCAAGTGTAGAATCCAGTCCTCCGGAAATACCTACAACCGCACTCTTCGCATGCGTATGAGCAAGTCTCTTTTTCAATCCCATTGCCTGAATAGTAAGGATCTCTTCACATCTTTTATTACACTCACTCTCATCTCCCGGCACAAACGGTCTGGAGTAGAACTCTCTCGTAAAATCTGCCTCCTCCACATTCAGATGGAACGGAATGCGAATCAGTTTATTTTTCTCTGCCAGCTGGAAAGAAGTATTTTTTCTTCTTTCTCCGAGCAGGCGATAGATATCGATTTCTGTATAAATCACATCATTCTCAAATCGTTTGCTCTGAGTTAATGTAGTACCATTCTCTGCAATAATATTGTGACCGCCGAACACAACATCTGTTGTTGATTCACCTTCACCTGAATTGGTATAGACATAACCACATATTAATTTGGCAGAGTGTACTTCGATCATATTAGTTCTGTAGGATGCTTTTCCAATAATCTCATTGCTTGCAGAGCAGTTTACGATCAGAACCGCTCCTTCTCTTGCCGCTTCAATACTTGGTGGTATCGGGGCCCATACATCCTCGCAGATTTCTGCTGAGATCACAAGGGAAGGCATCTCATCTGCAATATAGAGAAGTTGTGGTCCAAAAGGTACTACCTCACCGTCAAAATTAATTTCTCTTGCTTTCCCAGGTCCCGGACAAAACTGACGTGCTTCATAAAACTCGCCATAATTTGGCAGGTACGTCTTCGTTGTGAAACCTAATATACGCCCACGGTTTAACGCTGCTGCAACATTGTAAAGCTCACCGTCCACAGCAAGTGGTAGTCCGATAAAAAAGATACCATCTTTGTCAGCTGTGTGCGCTGCGATCTTTTTGAGTTCTTTCTTCGAATGTTCCAAAAGAAGCCTCTGTGAAAACAAATCTCCGCAAGTGTATCCAGTCATACATAACTCCGGAAATACGACTATCTTCGCATTTTTCTCTGCAGTTTCATCAATCAGCTTACAGATCTGCTCCGCATTAAATTCCACATCTGCAACTCTGATGTCCGGTGTCGCAGCTGCGACTTTCACAAATCCATGTTTCATTTTTTTACCCGCCTTTTATTTACTTCTTTTCAGAATTTCTTTCAACTCTTCCACTGTGTATTGATATGCAGTATTACAGAAATGACATTTCACTTCGATTGTTTTTCCCTCATCGATCATTTCCTGGATGTCTTTCTTTCCTACACTTGCTACCGCCTGCTCTACACGTTCCTTTGAACAGTTGCAATAAAATCTTGTCGGCATTGTATCTGTAATCTCAAGCCCGACATTTCCAAGCAGTTCTTCTAAAAGCTGCTCTGCTGTGTAACCTTTGTCCAAAAGTTCTGTGACAGAAGTTACATGTTTTAAATTCTCTTCAATCTGACTGATCGTCTCATCCTCAGCAAATGGCATCATCTGAATAATAAATCCACCGGCTGTCTTTACAGTATTATCTTTTTCCATCAACACACCAAGTCCAACGGAAGATGGGACCTGCTCAGAATTGGCGAAATAATAAGTAAGGTCTTCTGCAATCTCACTTGTCACTAAGATTGTCTGTCCAGAATAAGGTTCCTTTAATCCAAGATCTTTAATCACCTGTAAAAGACCGATTCCAACTGCTCCGCCTACGTCAAGCTTGCCATTTTTCGGTGGTAAAATAACGTCTGGATTTTCTACGTAACCTTTCACATCACCTTTGCTGTCTGCTGTCACAGTAATTCCACCGATCGGTCCGTCTCCACGTACCTGCAAAGTCAACATATCTGTATCATTCTTCATCATGCTTCCCATCATCGCTCCTGCTGTAAGGAGACGTCCAAGCGCCGCTGTAGCAACCGGACTTGTTCCATGATGCTCTCTTGCCTCTTCTACTGTTTCTCTCGTAATTGCAGCAAATGCTCTTACCTGCCCGTTTGCTGCGGTTGCTCTTACAATATAGTCTTTCATTCTTAACATCCTTTTCTATTATTACTCTTATCTCGCTCTATTTCTTCAGGCACTCCTGTGCCACAACACATATTCTCTGGCTTGTATAAAGCGGGGCATTCTTCGTATATGCATCATATGCATTTACGAATGTTAATCCTGCTTTCTCAATCAGTGCCTTGATTTTTTCCAACGTATAAGCTTTCTGATAATGCACTTCCTGGTATTTACGATATAAATCACTATCCTTTTCGCTTCTCACAAACAAGGACAGTTCATATTCATTGATCTTCTCTTCCTCATCATAATAATTATCCCAGATAAAACTGCATTCCTCTCGATCTTCTGCAAATACATTATCTGCAAGGATCTTCTGATATTTATATTCTGTATTAAAGTCAAATACAAATATACCACCCGGATCCAAATAATTATTTACCAGACGAAATACTTCTTCCAGTTCTTCATCATCCGTAATATAATTCACACTGTCGCATACGCTGACAATGGCACGGACTGTTCCATAAAGTTCAAACTCTCTCATATCCTGTAACAGATAAAGAATATCTTTTCCACTTTCCATTCGCTTATCCAGAGCAATTTCCAACATATCTTCGGAATTATCCACACCGATCATATCATATCCCTTCGATGCAAATATCTCTGTCATAGATCCGGTCCCACATCCCAACTCTAATACAAGTCCGTCTGCAATACCGTGTTGCTTTAACACATCTTCCAGATATTCTGCCCATTCTTCATATGGGACATTGTCCATGAATGTATCATAAACTTCAGCAAAATTCGTATATGCACTCATTATTTTACTCCTTCCTCTTGCCACAGGCTTTCCATATTATAACATAAGCCTCTCGCTTTTCAAACACCCGTATGCAAAAAGAATGTGCTCATCACAGCAATTGTAATGAGCACGTTACTTTCATATTATGTATTCAATTAAGGTCTACGTACATACCACATACCAGACTGTACGCTGGAAATCTTAACAACATCTCCTGTATGCGGTGCATGAATCATCTGTCCGCCACCGATATAAACACCTACGTGACCACTTCGTACACAGATATCTCCCGGCTTCGGATTAGCCACACGTGGCCATCCTGCGAATGTACCCGATGTACCGATACGTGTATACTGACCTGTCAGGCAATAACTTACAAGTCCAGAACAGTCAAATGTGCTTGGTCCACAAGCTCCCCAAACGTATGGGCATCCAAGTTTTCCATATGCACGAGCTACAACTGCGCTTCCGGAAGAATGACTTCCGCTGTTGCTTCCACCA
>JAUNTC010000068.1 GCA_030538915.1 Lachnospiraceae bacterium
ACCAGAGCCAGAACCGATCAAAGGGTTTGAAAAGAAATGTTCGGAGCCGGACGGTGAAAATGGATATTATGTAACGCAACCAAATATTGTGATCCGACACGTGAGTAGTCGCGGAACGACACATTTTCGCCTTGAAAATAAGGAAGGGCTGATCGGCCGTGGCAAGCTGGTAGAGGAAAAAGACAAGGTGACGATCCCAAAAGACTGGTTTGAGCAGGGAACCCAGGAGCTTTTTGTGTGGATGGAAGATGAAGATGGAAAACATTTGAAAGAGTTTGACTGGAAGAAAACGTTCCATATCGATACGGTTTCGCCGGAACTTCAGGTGGAAGCCGATGGTGGTGTGGAAGGATGGCATAAGAACAGGGCATCGATTTCGGTTCGTGCAAAGGAAGAGACTAGCGGTATAAATTACATAACATGCTATGTAAATGGCAAAAAACAGAAAGTACTGACGAGGGAGAGCGGAATCTTTGTGATCGAGAAAGCGTCCAAAGGTGGCAGAGGTGTGACTGTGCGGCTTGAGGCGAGAGACCGGGCTGGCAATGGGGCAAGCTGGGAGCGAGATTTCTTTATTGACAGGCAGGCGCCGGTTGCAACGATTAAAGGTGCTACCGATTATATGATTACAAGTAAGCCGGTGTCTGTCGTTTATCGGGTAGATGAAGATAACGTGCTGGACGATTGTCGTGCATTTACGATATACGAGGATACGAAAGGCAATGAGATGACGCAGGAGCTGCTTGTGTGGGAAGACCATAGAAATTATAAGAAAAGTGTGCAGAAGCTGAAGGAAGATGGGCTTTATAAGCTGAATGTGTTTGCGAAGGATGGCGCCGGATTTAAGGCCCATGAAAAAATGCAGGTCATTATTGATAAGGAAAATCCGGTGATCCGCTATGTAGACGAGCTTAAAGAGGCGCGCTTGAAAAGTTTTGAGTGGAATTACAGCAAGGAGGAACTGATCGAAGATTATACAAGCTTTGATTATGAGATTTTGCTGGATGGAAAACTTTATCAGATGGGAAAGAAAATTACGCGAGAAGGAAAGCACACACTGGAAGTGGGCGCAACAGATCAGGCAGGAAACCGTTCTTACGCAAGGGCAACATTTACAATCGACCACACTCCACCGGAGTTTATATGGGAAGGCATAAAGGAAGGAGAACGTTATGAGGGAAAACATGAATTCAAGATCAGACTTAAAGATACAGAGGATATACTCCGAAAGGTGCAGATTAATGGAGAAGAACAGCGAGATGTGGAAGGGGAAAACAGAGCGTCCTTTTCTGTGGAGAAGGCAGGTGATTACGAAGTGCTAGCAGAGGCAAGAGATTTAACCGGAAATGTAGCTGCGGAGAAGATTCATTTTACGGTAGTGAAGAAAAAATCATTACTCGAAAAAATCATAGATCCGGTCATAAAGCCATTTCGTGGAAATGACGATTCGGATAAAAATGTGAAAAAGGAAGGCGGGAAGAAAGAAAGGGATCAGAAAAAAGAAAAATCATTGCTCCTCCGAAAAATCGCAGGAACAATGATTGGAATGTTAATGGTTGGCGGTGTGCTTTACTCAACGACGCTTATAAAGCTTGCAAGAGACTGACCTTTGAGCATACGCACACGCGGAAGACAAAGTGGATCGTCTCCGACTTTGGCACGACCGTACTGTGTTGTGACTGCGCATTTGAAGCCGGCATCTTTCACCGCTTTAATGCAATCGTCAGTGTAGTCACCATATGGGTAGGCAAATGCATCGCCATTTCCACAGGTGCGGATAGACTGCTTTAAGTCTTTTACCGCCTCGTCGTGGGAGAGGGCCGGGAAAATGCCTCCATGGCCGATGGTTCCGCCTGCCCGGTGCATATTGTAGGAGTGAGATTGAAAGGTGAGATATTCGCTTGCGTATTTTTTAACCTTCTTCTCGCCCTTGTATTTACCGATTAGGAAAGAAGTGACTGGAATTTTGTATTTGTTGAAAAGTGGCACGCCTAAGTTTAAGAAGCTGTAGGCACCATCATCGAATGTAAGGACTACACTTTTCTTTGGAAGGTGCAGGTCTCCTCTGACGTATTGCTCCACTTCCTCCCAGGTCGGGAAGTAGTAATCATTTTTGACTAAATACTGAAGCTCTTTCTCCAGGTCATGAACTTCGATGAAGTTGTTGTTTAAGTCTTTCGGCGGATTGTTTTTGTCGTAAACGTAATGATACATGCAGATCGACAGGCCGTTTGTCTTGTGGTCTGCCTCGGTAGCTGTATTTGTCTGCATCTGCACGTCTTTGTTGACCAGTTTCGCTTTTGCTTCGGCAGCTTCCTGTTTAGCCTTTGCTTCCTGTTTCGCTTTCGCTTCGGCTTCCTGTTCGGCTTGTGTTTTTGCGTCAGAAGCTTCGTTTTCCTTCTGCGTTTTTTCGTTCTGCCCGGAAGTAACATTTTTATCTGTGTCTTTGCATGCTTTTGCTAAATGGAGTTTTACTTTCACTGCATCAATGAGCTGTGGCTCTTTTGCTTTGCAGAAGATAATACCACCTAAGATGGCGAGCAGGATAATTAAAATTGTCCATAAGAAACGGCGGAGGTGTTTCATGCGACGCACTTTTGGTGAAACTTTATTTTTGCGTTGTTTTCTTGTGTGTTGATGTTTCATAACTTGAGTCCTTTCTATTATATAAGGATATTTTTGATAGCATTATTTCAAAAAGAAATGGAGCATTTTATTATAAATGTTGCGATATGGCTGGTAGCGCATCGGAAGATCCAGCCACGTTTTCTTATCTACAATACTTTTTTCGTGGGAAAATGTCTGGAATCCGTCGCGTCCATGGTAGGCGCCTATGCCGCTTTCGCCGAATCCGCCAAATCCCATGTTGCTTGTGGCCAGATGGATGATGGTGTCGTTTACACAGCCACCGCCGAATCCGCAGCGGGAAGTTACTTTTTTCGCCACTTCTTTGCTGGATGTGAAAATGTAAAGCGCCAACGGATGCGCCATGGAATTGATTTTTTCAATGGCTTTGTCCAGGTCGTCGTACGTGATAATTGGCAGGATCGGTCCGAAGATTTCTTCGCCCATAACGGCATCGTCGAACGTCACAGGATCCATGATCGTTGGTGCAATTTTTAAAGAAGCGCGATCACTCTGACCGCCGTATACAACTTTGTCGTGGTCGATGAGATTTAAAATGCGGTCAAAATGCTTCTCATTTATAATATTTCCGTAAGCTTCATTTTTAAGAGGCTCGGCTTTGTACTGCTTTTGCATTTGCCGTTTGATCTCATGGACAAGGTCAATTTTTATTGTGCGGTCACAGTAAATGTAATCTGGTGCCACGCACGTCTGCCCGCAATTAAGAAACTTGCCGAAGACGATGCGTTTTGCTGCCAGTTTGAGATTCGCACTTTTTTCTACGATGCAAGGGCTTTTGCCACCAAGTTCCAAAGTGACAGGCGTTAAGTGGTCTGCCGCCCGGCGCATCACTTCTTTCCCCACGTTCTGGCTTCCGGTAAAGAAGATGTAGTCAAAATGCTCCTTGAGAAGGCATGTATTTTCCGCTCTGCCGCCGGTAACTACGGCTACATATTCCGGTGCAAAGCAGGAAGCGATCATTCGCTCAATAAGGGCACTTGTGTGGGCAGAGTAGGCACTTGGTTTTAAAATGGCTGTATTTCCGGCCGCCAGTGCATCTACCAGTGGCTCAATGGTGAGCATGAATGGATAATTCCACGGGCTCATGATCAAAGTCACGCCGTAAGGTGCCGGTTTTTTGTAGCTTCTCGAATGGAACTGGGCAAGGGGTGTTCTTACGCGCTTTTCTTTCGCAAAAGAGCGAATATGTCTTAACATATAGGAAAGCTCGCTCAGAACGAGACCGGTTTCGCACATGTAACTTTCGTAAGCACTTTTTCCAAGGTCCTTAGAGAGCGCATCGGCAATGTCTGTTTCATGCTCGGTGATATAATTTTTCAATTTTGTCAGCGCTTCGATACGAGCTTCCACATCGTAAGTTGCCCCTTTATAAAAATACTCCCGTTGCTTGACAACGAGGTCATGAATCTGTTGTTCGGTCATATAATTCCTCCTTGGTAGGTTGCAGTGCAAGCTGCATAGAGTGAATATAGCACGAACCCGAGGGAAAGTAAAGCAAGCCCCGCGCATACGGAGGAAGATGCATCTGAAAAGCTTGAAAACCACCTGCTATCGGGGGGATAACAGGTGGTTTTCAAGCTATATAATAAGGAAAAAGGTGAAAACGTCAATCTTACAGGTATCCGCGTTTTTCGAGGGCGGCGAGGATATTGCGGCCTTCGTCGGTGCCTTCGATAATACGGCGGGCGCGGAGGCTGTCGCCGATTGATATAATTTCAATATGGCTGTTGTCTGCAAATGTTTTGTCGAGGTTTGCATCAATGTCGGCAAGTGTCGGGGTAGTAGATTTCATGCCGAAGCAGACGAAGCCGTAGTCAAATTCTAATTCTTCCGGACCGTCCGGAGTTTCAACGCAGAAGGAGGTCGGTTTTACTTTCCCGAGATTTTCATGCAGCCCGGCAATCGGCGGAAGCAGTGGGGCAGAACCAGTTGCATTTACGATAATATCCGGGTTCAAACTTTTAACATAATATAGCAAGAATTCTCCTTCCTCTGCAGGTGGGAGATGAATTGTGCAAAAAAGATAAGAACACTTGTTCGACAGCACGATCCGTGGTATAATAGAGTCAGTCGAAAACATAATTATAAGAGAAAGGAAGAGCGCATATGCATCCAGTAAAAGTAAGAAATATAACGATCGGCGAGGGCAGCCCGAAAATCTGTGTGCCAATCGTCGGTGTGACAGCAGAAGAAATCAAAAAGGCAGCAGAAGAGATCTTAAAAATCGGCGCAGACGTCATCGAGTGGCGCGCAGACTGGTATGAAGACGTATTTGATTTCGACAAAGTAGAAGAGACCGTAACCGAGCTTCGAAAAGTTATCGGTGATATGGTACTGTTATTTACCTTTCGCACCGCAAAAGAAGGTGGCGAGAAAGCCATTGACGAAGAGACTTACGTGGCATTAAACGAACGAGTGGCAAAAAGCGGCCAGGTGGATCTCATTGATGTGGAAGCATTTTTTGGAGATGGTATCGTAACAAAGATTATCGAAACTGCCCACGCACAAGGCGTGAAAGTAATTGCTTCAAACCACGACTTCCGACAAACACCGCCGGAAGAAGAACTGATCAAAAGGATGCAGAAAATGCAGGATCTGGGAGCAGACATTCCAAAGATCGCCGTAATGCCACAGACGAAGAGCGACATTTTAACATTGTTAAGTGCCACTGAAAAAATGGCAGGAAAATATGCCAAAGGACCGATCATCACAATGTCTATGGGAGGACCCGGAGTGATCAGTAGATTATGTGGAGAAATCTTCGGATCCGCTCTTACATTCGGCGCTGTAGGAAAGACAAGTGCGCCGGGCCAGATGGAAGTAAAAGACTTAAAAATCGTTCTCGAACTGCTTCACAAAAGTATCTCTTAAGATAAGATAAACTATTCACATCCCCTCTTGTATCTGGAGAAAGAATGCGTTATACTTAGCATCAGATAAGCAACCAGAAGGGAGATCATAACCAATGAAAATCACAGACGATATTATTTACGTAGGTGTGAATGACCATGACATAGACCTGTTTGAAGGACAGTTTATCGTGCCAAACGGCATGGCATACAATTCATACGTGATCAAAGATGAGAAGATTGCAGTTATGGATACAGTAGATGCAAACTTTGCAGAAGAGTGGCTTGGTAACATCGAGGCCGCAGTAGAAGGCAAGACACCGGATTACCTCATCGTACAGCATATGGAGCCGGATCATTCTGCTAACATTATGAAGTTCGTAGAAAAGTATCCGGAAGCGAAAGTAGTAGCCAATACAAAGGCATTCCAGATGATGAGCAATTTCTTCCGCAATGTAGACCTTGGAGATAAGAAGGTAGAAGTGAAGAATAAGGAGACACTGTCTCTTGGCGCACACGAGCTGACATTCTTATTTGCACCGATGGTACACTGGCCGGAAGTAATGGTAACATACGACAGCAAAGATAAAGTACTCTTCTCTGCAGACGCATTTGGTAAATTCGGAGCGCTGGATGCAGACGAAGACTGGGACTGCGAAGCACGCCGTTATTATTTCGGAATCGTAGGAAAATACGGAAAGCAGGCAGAGAACTTACTGAAGGCAGCAGAAGGACTTGATATCGAGAAAATCTGTGCACTGCATGGACCAATTCTTACAGAGAACTTAGAGCATTACATCGGACAGTATAAGACATGGACATCCTACGGCGTAGAGTCAGAAGGTGTTATGATCGCATACACATCCGTATACGGCAATACAAAGAAGGCAGCAGAAGCTTTAGCAGAAGAACTGAAGGCAAAAGGATGCCCGAAAGTCGTACTGACAGACCTTGCAAGAGAAGATATGGCAGAGGCAGTAGAAGATGCATTCCGTTATGGCAAGTTAGTACTTGCAACAACAACATACAATGCAGATATCTTCCCATTCATGCGTACATTCATCGACGGACTTACAGAGCGCGCATACCAGAACCGTACAATTGGTATTATCGAAAATGGTTCCTGGGCGATCATGGCCGGCAAGGTGATCAAAGGACTCTTCGAAAAGAGTAAAGATATTACATGGACAGATACAACAGTAAGTATCATGTCCTCTATGAACGAAGAAAATGAGGCACAGATCAAAGCATTAGCAGAGGAACTGTGCAGATAGATCGTTTTTTAATAACGTTCATAGCTTTTTTCATAAACCATTCACTGAAACTCCCTGTCCGGGGCAAACACTCATTGCCCTGTGATGGGGAGTTTCGCCGTGTATAATGCATTTATAAATATACATAAAAAATCGTTTGTATAGTTGCTATTTACATAAGAAGATAGTATAATGCATTTTGCAACATCGTTAAAGAAATTTCAAAAAAGTCTAGAGCTACATCTAAAAATACACTAATCTATATTTCCAAAAAAAGATATAGACAGACAATAGAATGAAAGTTATTTACAAGGAAGTAATGAAAGAGGAATCACCATGAAAAAGAAACGCATCGAGCATTGGCAAATTGTGTCAATGTATTTAGTACTATTTGATGTTTTCGCAGTAAACGTCTCTTATTTTGCAGGACTTTTGCTGAGATTTGATCTGCATTTTTCACAGATACCGGCAGAGTATCTTTTGCCATTCGTAAAATTTGCTCCGATCTACACAATCGCGGTCTTAATTGTATTCTACGCATTGCATCTGTATAACAGCTTATGGAGATTCGCAAGTTTCAGCGAGCTCAACAGATTGACCGTGGCAGCAATTCTTACAACAATCCTTCAGGTTGTTGGAATCACATTTTTATTCAAAAGAATGCCAGTGGCATATTATATCGTAGGACCGATTTTACAGTACATTTTCACTGTAGGCATCCGCTTCTCTTATCGTTTCATAAATATGGAAAGAACCAGACGCGAACTTACAACGAAGAAGAAAAAGAATGCTATGATCATCGGTGCAGGTGCATCCGGTCAGACAATCGTAAAAGAGCTGAAAAGCTCAGAAGTAACCGGAGCAAAGCCATGCTGTATTATCGATGACAACCCGAATAAATGGGGCAGATTCATGGATGGCGTGCCGATCGAAGGTGGTCGAGAAGTGATTAAAGAAATGGTAATCAAGCACCAGATCGATCAGATCCTCTTCGCAATCCCGTCTGCATCTCCGACTGTAAAAAAAGAAATCCTTACAATCTGTAACGAGACCGGCTGCGAATTGAAACGTTTGCCGGGAATGTACCAGCTGACAAACGGAGAAGTATCGATCAGCAAAATGAAAAACGTTAACGTCGAAGACTTGCTTGGACGTGAGCCAATCCACGTAAATATGGATGAAATCTTTAACTACATTCAGGGGAAAGTCATAATGGTAACAGGAGGCGGCGGTTCCATCGGATCCGAGCTTTGCCGTCAGATCGCAGCACACAAACCCAAACAGCTCATTATTTTCGATGTATATGAAAATAACGCATATTCGATCCAGTTAGAATTACAGAAAAAATACCCGGATCTTGATCTTGTTACATTGATCGGTTCCGTGCGTGACTCGAGAAAAATCTTCAAAGTATTCGAAGTATACAGACCAGAGATCGTCTACCACGCAGCCGCACACAAACACGTGCCGCTGATGGAAGACAGTCCGTGTGAAGCAGTAAAAAATAATGCTATCGGAACATACAAGACTGCTTACGCCGCACTTGCATACGGCTGTAAGAAATTCGTACTCATCAGTACCGACAAGGCAGTAAACCCGACAAACATTATGGGAGCATCCAAGAGACTTTGCGAGATGGTCATCCAGGCATTTGACGCAAAGATCAAAGCCGGAGAAGCAGAAGAAATTCCGCAGCTTTTCACACACCGGATGGAAAGCAAAGTACATAGCATGGAAGTGATGCACAACATAAAAGATGCACAGACAGAGTTCGTGGCCGTACGTTTCGGTAACGTATTAGGAAGCAACGGCTCCGTTATTCCGCTGTTCAAAAAACAGATCGAGGCAGGCGGACCGGTAACGGTTACACATCCGGACATCATCCGCTACTTTATGACAATACCAGAGGCCGTAAGTCTTGTTATGCAGGCAGGTACTTATGCAAAAGGAGGAGAGATCTTCGTCCTTGACATGGGAGAACCGGTAAAAATCGATACACTGGCAAGAAACTTAATCCGCCTGACCGGACATACACCAGACGGCGATATCAAGATTGAATATACAGGGGAGTGGGATATAATAGGAACAACCAGAGAAAACTCCAGTGTTTATGCGGCATGTGCGACCTAGACGTTTTACGATAATTCGATTTTTCATTGCTGCAGCAGGGTCGCATTACAGCAGTTCATAGATATTGGATGGCTCTTTGGATGCTCATTTTGACCCAATCACAGAGCGATAAAAATCGAAAAAGGAGAAAAAACCTGAGCCTGTTATCCGAACAAGAATGACAGGCTAGAGGGCGTTGGATTGCGAATATGAATAACGAAAAACTAAGAAAATAAATCCCCCATCATGTTGAGTGGGGGGGGTAAAGTGAGGTATGAGAAATGAAGCAGATGCAGATCGCTGAGTGCAAATGCAATTCCCCATCCCCTTATAGTTATAGAGGGAAAGAAGTAAACGAGAAAATTGAATATGGCAAGAATCTGATGGAACATCGGAAAATCTATCTGGCAGTTTCTATAGGCTGTCTGCTTATGGCTGCTATCTATTATCAAATAGAATCACCTTTCTTAATTAATAGAAATCCATTTTGTTATTGTGCTTTGCCTGCCCTGATAATTGGGCTGTGTATCTGGCACAGATTGTTTTTTAGTAATATTGAATGTAATATACAAAGTTCCATAAAGGACTTCGTAATTTCTTGTAAAAAATCTTTGTTCGTTGGAAAGTCAGATGCTTATAACAGCTAGTTGGGAACGAACGTAATAGAATCTGAAAAAGAGAAAAGGGGAAAGAAAAGTATGTATAGGAAAGATTCTACGGGATGGATAAAACATGTGGATTTTATCATCTTAGACTTGATTTGCTTACAGGTGGCGTTCATTCTGGCGTATGCATTAAGCGGATATGGATTTAATCCATACCAGACCATTCTTTACAGGAATATGGCTGTCTTTGTTGAAGTAGCTGATCTGGTAGTCCTGTTTGTAATGGGAACATTGAAAAATGTTTTGAAAAGAGGATATTATAAAAATTTTATTGTAACCGTACAGCATGGAGTGGTTCTTGGAGCAATTATATTACTTTATTTGTTCATGCTTCAGGAAGGACAGAAGTATTCCAGACTGGCATTGGTGCTGAATATTGTTATCTATATTTTACTTACTTATCTGGTAAGAGAATTGTGGAAACGTTTACTTAGAAAGAAAATGGAAGATGGAGAAAACCGTTCCTTACTTCTAGTAGTTACAGCAGATGTGGCAAGCGCAGTTGTAGAGAGCATGAAAGAGCATAATTATGCCCGCTATAAGATTGCCGGAATTGCTGTTATTGATAAGGAAATGGCAGGAAGGCATATTGATGGTGTAAAAGTAGTTGCCAATATGGAAAATGCTGCTGAATATGTCTGCAAGGAATGGATTGATGAAGTCCTTATTGTAACATCCGGAGTAGTTCCATATCCAAAAGAATTAATCGAACAGTTTACAGAAACCGGAGTAACGGTTCATTTGAATCTGGCAAAAGTAAAAAGTGTGCCAGGCAAGAAACAGTTTGTGGAAAAAGTGGGAGATTATACGGTACTGACTACCAGTATTAATTATGCTTCCACAAGAGATCTGATGTTGAAACGTCTGATGGATATTGCAGGTGGTCTGGTAGGCTGCCTTATTACTGGAATTTTGTTTATATTTGTTGCTCCGGCAATCTACATAGCCTCACCGGGACCGATTTTCTTTGCTCAGGAACGAGTAGGAAAAAACGGTAAGAGATTTAAGATGTACAAGTTCCGAAGTATGTATATGGATGCGGAAGAGCGGAAAGCTGAATTAATGAAAGATAACAAACTGGGTGATGAAAAGATGTTTAAGTTGGATTTTGACCCACGAGTTATTGGAAATAAGATTCTTCCGGATGGAACACATAAGACTGGTATTGGAGATTTTATCAGAAGAACAAGTATTGATGAATTTCCGCAGTTTTTCAACGTGTTGAAGGGTGATATGTCAATTATTGGTACCCGCCCTCCTTTAATTTCGGAAACGAATTTTTATGAACTGCACCATCGGGCAACTGGAACGAAACAGCAGGACAGGTGAGGTTGTGATTAATCTTCAGAATAAAAAAATCAATGAGTTTCTTTATCAGTGGGGAACAATCAGGGGAAAGAGAAAGCAGGGAATGATCTCGGAAGATGAATATATGCAGTGGAGATATTGCAGAAATCATGCGTAATATTACATAGAAAAGTCTTCAGAACCATCTTGACAATATGTTGAATACGACATATTATAATTGTAAAGAGGAAGGAGCATACTAATGTACGAGATCATTTTATATGATACAGAAGATG
>JAUNTC010000069.1 GCA_030538915.1 Lachnospiraceae bacterium
TGTTTTTGTGAAAGTCACGAAAGCAGTCACTGAAAGCGCGAAAGAAAGTATCTGTTTTTGCGAAAGTCACGAAAGCAGTCACTGAAAGCGCAGTAGGAAGAGTATCCGAAAAGCCAGGAACCCACCGGGCAGTTACCCAGAAGCCACCCAGATTCCCTCATTTTTACGCAGATTTAACATTCCTAAGATTTTGGATTTAACAATCAGTCTGTATGATACATAACTGTAAAGAGGAGATAGAAAAGAAATCTAAATTCGAAATTCAAAATCAAAGGAGATTGAAAATCATGAAATTGAAAAAGTTTATTACAGTTATGACAATGACAGCAATGGTTGGAACACTTGCAGCAGGATGTGGAAAGTCTAACGCAGCAGATAGCAAGACAGGATGGGATCCGTCCAATGACATTACAATCGTATCCAGAGAAGATGGCTCAGGAACAAGAGGAGCATTTGTTGAGCTTTTCGGTGTAGAAGAAGAGAAAAATGGAGAGAAAGTTGATCTTACAACAGAAGACGCACAGATTACAAATAACACAGCTGTTATGATGACAACAGTAGCCGGAGATGATTACGCAATCGGTTATGTATCACTTGGATCTTTAGATGACAGTGTAAAAGCACTGAAGATTGATGGAGCTGAGGCAACAGCAGAAAATATCAAAGCTGGCAAATACAAAGTATCAAGACCGTTTAACATCGCTACAAAAACAAATCTGAAAAATGCAGTTGCAAAAGATTTCATTAACTACGTAATGAGCAAAGAAGGACAGAAAATCGTAGAAGAGAATGGATACATTCCGGTAGAAAATGTAAAACCATATGCAGGTAAAAAAGTATCCGGTAAAGCAGTTGTTGGTGGATCTTCTTCCGTATCACCGGTAATGGAAAAACTGATCGAAGCTTACAAGAAAGTAAATGGTAAGGCAACTGTAGAACTTCAGACAACAGACTCTACAACAGGTATGACTTCAGCAATCGACGGAAGCTATGACATCGGTATGGCATCTCGTGAACTTACAGACGAAGAAGCAGCTAAATTACAGAGCAAAGTAATCGCAACAGATGGTATCGCAGTTATCGTAAATAAAAACAACACAACAGACGAGCTTTCAAAAGATCAGGTAAAATCTATTTACACAGGCGAGTCTCTTACTTGGGATGAGGTAACAAAATAGTATGAAAAGCAAAGCATTGACTGAAAAAGTCATGCAGGTAATCTTCTTGGTTGCCGCCTGCACTTCGGTGCTGGCGGTAGCACTCATTTGTATTTTCCTTTTCGCAAATGGAATACCTGCAATGAACGAAATCGGATTCGGGAAGTTCCTGACAGGAACACTCTGGCGGCCAAAGAACAGTATCTATGGTATTCTCCCGATGATCGTAGGAAGTTTATATGTAACAGCCGGAGCAATTATAATCGGTGTGCCGATCGGTATACTCACAGCAGTATTTATGGCATATTATTGCCCGGAAAAAATCTACAAACCTTTAAAAGCGGCGACGGAACTTCTGGCAGGAATTCCTTCTGTTATATACGGTTTCTTCGGCTTGGTTGTAATCGTACCGTTAGTCCGTGAGGTTGGCCGCAATATAGGAGTGCATGGAAATGGCAACAGTATTCTTACAGCATCCATTCTTCTTGGAATGATGATCCTGCCAACGATCATCGGACTTACAGAGACCTCGCTTCGTGCAGTACCACAGCAGTATTATGAGGGTGCGGTCGCACTGGGAGCAACCCATGAGCGTTCCATTTTCCGTGTAGTAATCCCAGCTGCAAAATCAGGCGTGATCGCAGCACTTGTACTTGGAATTGGACGTGCCATCGGAGAGACAATGGCAGTCATTATGGTTGCCGGAAACCAGGCAAGAATGCCGGAAGGGATTTTTAGAGGCGTCCGTACATTGACAGCAAACATTGTAATTGAGATGGGATATGCATCAGGACTTCACAGAGAAGCTTTGATTGCTACAGGTGTCGTATTGTTTATCTTCATCTTGATCCTTAACTTTAGTGTGGCACTTTTAAAGAGGAGGGGCGAACATGAGTAGACAGGGTGGTTCTTTGAAAGATAAATTAAAAAGCTATAAGCGCACGCCGGGATCTTTTATCGTAATGCTTCTCGTCCTCATGGCAGCAGTCATTACATTTGCAGCATTATTATTTTTGATCGCTTATATTCTGATTAACGGAGTACCGTATCTGAAGCCATCGTTATTTTCATTTACTTATACTTCTGACAATGCATCTTTGATGCCGGCGCTTATTAATACAGTGATCATGACAGCATTGTCATTATTGATTGCTGCTCCGTTAGGAATTTTTTCCGCAATCTATCTTGTGGAATATGCAAAACGAGGAAATAAATTAGTAGAAGTCATCCGACTGACGACAGAAACGTTACAGGGAATTCCGTCCATCGTCTATGGATTGTTTGGTATGTTATTTTTCGTAACATTTTGCCATTGGGGATTTTCTATTTTAGCAGGAGCATTTACTTTGTCCATTATGGTACTCCCTCTTATTATGCGAAGTACCGAAGAAGCATTAAAATCCGTACCGGATTCTTACAGAGAAGGAAGCTTTGGCTTAGGTGCAGGAAAACTTCGTACCGTATTTCGTATTGTACTACCTTCGGCAGTCCCTGGAATCCTTGCAGGAGTCATTTTGGCAGTTGGACGTATCGTAGGTGAGACGGCAGCACTTATTTATACAGCCGGAACACTTGCAAAGATGCCAAAGAATGCAATGAGCTCCGGAAGAACACTGGCCGTTCATATGTACAATCTGGCAAGTGAAGGATTGTATGTAGATCAGGCGTATGCGACAGCGGTTATCCTCCTTGTATTGGTTGTTGTGATCAACACATTATCCGGAGTGGCCGCAAAGAAACTTACAAAAGCGTAAGAAACAGACAGATTAGAAAAATGAAAGAGGAACAGGCATGAGTAAAATTAGTATTAGTAATATGAATCTTTGTTATGGCGATTTTCATGCATTAAAAGATGTGAATCTGGAAATTGAGCCAAATAAGATCACTGCATTTATCGGGCCTTCCGGCTGCGGTAAATCGACCTTGTTAAAATCGATCAACCGTATGAACGATCTCGTAGAAGGATGTCGTATCGAAGGAGACTTAAGGTTGGATGGGAAAGACATTTACAAGGACATCGATGTAAACCTTCTTCGCAAACGTGTAGGAATGGTATTCCAGAAACCAAATCCATTCCCGATGAGCATTTATGATAATATAGCATTTGGACCGAGAACCCATGGAATTTATTCGAAGTCAAAACTTGACGACATTGTGGAAAAATCGCTTCGAAGTGCAGCAATCTGGGAGGAATGTAAAGACCGGCTGAAAAAAAGCGCCCTCGGTATGTCTGGCGGGCAGCAGCAGAGACTTTGTATCGCCCGTGCCCTGGCTGTGCAGCCGGAAGTGCTTTTGATGGACGAGCCAACATCTGCGCTGGATCCGATCTCTACATCGAAGATTGAAGACCTTGCGATGGAATTGAAAAAAGATTATACTATTGTCATGGTAACACACAATATGCAGCAAGCTGTACGTGTATCGGACAATACCGCATTTTTCCTGTTGGGAGAAGTGATTGAATATAATGAAACAGAAAAATTGTTCTCTATTCCGTCAGATAAGAGAACAGAAGATTATATTACAGGGAGGTTTGGCTAAGATATGCGTAATAAGTTTGATATGCAGCTGGAACGTTTGAATGAGCAGCTCACTCATATGGGAGAACTCTGTGAGATTGCGATTAACAGAGCCACAGAAGCTTTGCAACAAGGTGACCTTGAGCAGGCAAAGGAAGTGATGAAAGCAGATGAAGAGATCGATCAGATGGAAAAAGACATCGAACGTCTCTGCCTGAAGCTTTTACTTCAGCAGCAGCCGGTGGCAAGAGATTTGAGACAGATTTCCGCAGCGCTTAAGATGATTACAGATATGGAGCGGATCGGAGACCAGGCTTCGGATATCGCAGAGATCATTATCTCTGAGAAAAAATCAGAGACAACTGATATCCAGACGATTGGTCAGATGTCAGAAGCAGTCGCAAAGATGGTACGTGACAGTGTGAGTGCCTATGTAAAGAAAGATTTGGAACTGGCACGAGAAGTGATGCATTCGGATGATGCAGTAGATGTATTGTTCGAGGAAAATAAGCATCAGCTGATCGTATTTATCGCCGATAAGAAAGGGGTACAGGGAAAGAAAGCCATAGACCTTATTATGGTTGCCAAGTATCTGGAACGAATCGGAGATCATGCCACAAATATAGCAGAGTGGGTAGAATTTTCAATTACCGGCCTCCATAAGGACAGCCAGGTTGAATAAGGAACCGAAGGAGAAAATGATGATATTTTGTGTGGAAGATGATAGCAACATTCGAGAATTAGTAGTATATACATTAGAGTCGACCGGATTTCAGGCAAAAGGATTCGAAGAAGGGAAAAGCTTTTTAGAAGCCCTTGCTCTAGAGACACCGGATTTGATCCTGATGGACATTATGCTTCCGGGGGAGGATGGAATTTCTCTTCTGAAGCATTTGAAAAATTCTTCAAAAACAAAAGATATTCCTGTGATCATGGTTACTGCGAAGGGAGCAGAGTACGACAAAGTGAAAGGACTCGACCTTGGAGCAGACGATTATGTGACAAAACCTTTTGGAATGATGGAGCTTGTTTCCCGCATCAAAGCAGTGTTAAGACGCACCGGTGCTACCGAGAAGAAGACAGAGGATATCATCACATCTGGCAGTCTGGAGATCAATACGAAGAAACATGAAGTCAGAGCAGACGGTGAGGTAGTAAGCCTTACGCTGAAAGAATACGAACTCCTGAAGAGGCTGATGGAAAATCCAAACATCGTTATGACAAGGGATGCTCTGCTGGAAGAAATCTGGGGCTATGATTTTGACGGAGAGACAAGGACGGTAGACGTACACGTCCGGACGCTCAGACAGAAGCTTGGAAACTGTGGAGAACGCATAGAGACGGTGCGCGGAGTAGGATACCGGATCAGCGAATAGAGGAGTTTTATACTATGAAGTTGAAGAATAAGATACAAAATAGTATGACATTAGTAGTTATGACAACGCTGTTGATCGCGTATGTCATAACTACTTTTGTTGTATACAGACAGACATTTAACTTGATGGAAAAAGAGTTGCGACAAGAAGCAGATTATATTAAAACTGCAATCGACAAGACGGGGGAGACATATCTGAAAAATATGGATGAAGTGCGCCGGGAGACGAGGGTAACACTCATAGACCGAAATGGAAAGGTTTTGTATGACTCCGGCGAAAATGCACTGGAATCTGACAATCATAAGGACCGCCCGGAGATTAGAGAGGCAAGAAAAAAGGGATCCGGTCAGGATGTGCGAGAATCTAAGACAATGAAAAAAGAAATGTTTTATTATGCGACAAAGTTGCCGGATGGCCGAATCCTGCGCGTGTCCAAGACGATGAACAGTGTATTTAGTACGGCTATGAACATTTTGCCACTCATGGGACTTATCGGGCTTCTTATGTTTGTGTTTGCCTACTTTTTATCTCGCTGGCAGGTGGCAAGGCTCATTCATCCAATTAACAATCTTGATTTGGAAAATCCGCTGGATAATGATATTTACGAAGAACTGACACCTCTTCTTGAAAGGATTGATCAGCAGAATAAACAGAAAGATCTGGTGGCACAGATGCGAAAAGAATTTTCCGCAAATGTTTCCCATGAATTGAAAACACCGCTTACGTCTATTTCCGGATATGCAGAGATTATGAAAGATGGCATCGTAAGACCGGAAGATATGAAAGGATTTTCCGAGCGCATTTACCATGAGGCAAGACGCCTGATCACTCTCGTAGAAGACATTATTAAGCTGTCGAAATTAGATGAAGGTGCGGTAGAACTTGAAAAAGAAGAGGTAGATCTCTATGCATTGGCAGAGCAGATTATGAGCCGCCTCGCGCCGCAGGCTGCATCCCGCAATGTCCATATGGAGATAACTGGAGAGCCGGTTGTATTCAAAGGTGTATGTCAGGTGTTAGATGAGATGCTTTATAATGTTATAGAAAATGCAATCAAATATAACAAAGAAAACGGTTCTGTAAGCATATGGGCAGGCTCCACCTTGCAAGGAAAGAAAGTGATCATCAGAGATACTGGAATCGGAATCCCGAAAAATCAAGTGGATCGCATTTTTGAACGGTTCTATCGCGTAGATAAGAGTCATTCAAAAGAAACCGGAGGAACCGGTCTTGGACTTTCTATCGTAAAACATGGTGCGCTGATGCATAATATTAAAATCCACGTAGACAGTGTGGAAGGTGTAGGAACCCAGATGGAGTTCATATTTGTGGAGAAATAAGAAAATAATAGGAGATTATTTAAATTATCTTAATATATTGGCACGGTAAGTATTAAGAAATCTTCTGTATGATACTTTACAAGATAGATAATCATTTTGTAATGAAGATCAGGAGGTTATGAGAATGGGTAAAATATCGATTATCGTGCCATGCTACAATGAAGAAGCGGCGTTGCCAATTTACTATAGCGAAATGAGTAAAGTGATGGATCAGATGAAGGATGTGGAGTTTGAAATTCTTTTTGTCGACGATGGTTCAACGGATCAGACGCTTCAGCAAATGAAAATTTTGAATGACCAGGATGAAAGGTGTCAGTATTTTTCATTTTCCAGAAACTTTGGAAAAGAGGCAGCGATCTATGCAGGACTGAAAAATGCAACAGGAGATTATGCTGCGATCATGGATGTGGATCTTCAGGATCCGCCGTCACTTCTTCCGAAAATGTACGAAATTTTACAGACAGGAGATTATGACAGCGTAGCTACGAGGCGCTCTACAAGAAGCGGGGAACCTAAAATCCGATCTTTCTTGTCAGAAAGTTTTTATAAATTTGTGAACCGTATTTCCAAGACGGAGATCGTTAATGGAGCGAGAGACTATCGCCTGATGAAGCGGAATATGGTAGATGCAGTGCTTGCTATGAGTGAATACAATCGATTTTCCAAAGGAATCTTTGGATGGGTCGGCTTCCGGACAAAATGGCTGGAATACGAAAATATTGAACGATCCGCAGGGGAGACAAAGTGGTCGGTGAAAAAACTGTTCTTCTATTCCATGGAAGGAATCACCGGATTTTCAGTGGCACCGCTGTCACTGGCCTCCGTGCTTGGTATACTGTTTTGCATTTTGTCTTTCCTTATGATTGTAGTGATCATCGTAAGGACGTGTATCTGGGGTGACCCTGTTTCCGGTTGGCCGTCGCTTGCATGTATTATTTTCCTTGTGAGCGGTGTGCAGCTTCTTTGCACCGGTATTGTGGGTGAATATTTATCCAAAACATATCTGGAGACAAAGAAAAGGCTGATTTTTATTTTGAAAGATACGAGCGAGCATAAGAAGGAGATGAAGCATGAGACCGTATAATGGAAAATGGAATGATAAATGGAACGACATTTTGCTCATTGTGTTAAGTCTCCTTGCCTGCTGGTTTTTTGTGGCACGATTTGGTATGTTTGGCGGAAAAGTCGATTGGGTGAGCCAGCATAGCGTGATCCCGGAATTGTTCCGGCAGCAGTTTTATGACACTGGCAACTTTTTCCCAGATTTTACGCTGCAGGCAGGCGGTGGACAGAACATTTACAATTTTTCCTATTATGGGTTGTACAGTCCTATCGTCGTATTGTCCTATCTGCTACCCTTTGTGAGCATGAGTGATTATATGATCGGAGCATCGGTTGTCAGTCTTGTTGCTTCTGTGCCTTTGCTTTATCATTGGCTTCGCAGCAGAAAATTTGCATGCGGAGTCAGTTTTTTTGTATCTCTTATGTTCTTGGTGGCGGGCCCTTCGATCACCCAGTCTTACAGTCAGATTATGTTTGTCAATTACATGCCGTGGCTTCTGATCGCATTTATCGGAGCGGATCGTTATCTTGAGTCGCAGATGCGAAAACCGGTGCTTTTTATTATCGGTGTGTGGGGAATGATCCTTACAAGTTTTTATTTCAGTATCGGCGGGATGTTGGCACTTTGCGTCTATGGTTTATATCGCTATTCCATGTTCTGCGGAGAAGAAGGAAAATATATAAAGGCAGCCGTCGGCTACATTTTCCCAATGGGAATTGCAGTGCTGCTTAGCGGAATTTTACTGATCCCGACGGCATTTTCTTTAATGAACGGAAATCATATCCAATCTGGCTTCACATGGAAAGAGCTTCTCTTTCCATCCTTGCCGATGAATACACTGTTTTACCAGCCTTATGGAATTGGACTTACAACGTTGATTTTTACAGTGCTGTTTACCGGTCTGTTTTATAAGGAGAAAAAAGAACGTATATTAAGTGTCCTTTGTATTTTTTTGCTCGTTATTCCTGCATTTACATGGATATTAAATGGTGGATTATACATAAGGGGAAAGGTGTGGATTCCATTTTTGCCTCTCTTCTGCTTTATGACCGCTAATTATGTGAAAGTGCAGATGGAAGGAAATGTAAACAAAAAAATCAGCATTCTGGTATATGTTTTCACGCTTGTATCAGTCTGGTGCTCCAGCGTGAAATATAAAGAACTGCTGCTGGCAGATGGAGTGATATTACTTATCTGTTATTTTCTGTTCTGCTATATTCGCGTGTGTAAATGGAAAGAGTGGCTTTTGCTTTTTCCGTCATTATGCATGTTGACTTTATATTTGTGTATCGGAGCGCCTGCGAAAAATCTTGTTGTGGAGCCGGAATTTTATGAGAAAATAACAAATGATTCTTACAGGCGGCTGGAGAAAAAAGTAGAAGAAAAGATGTTGAAAGATGCCAAAGACGGAAAGTATGGAATGTACCGTATCGAGGAAGTCGGAGATTGTCGATTTAATGCGGCAAATTTAAATCGCATTTTAGGAAGGCACCAGTATATATCTTCCATATATTCTTCGGCGTACAATACTGCGTATCAAAACTTCAGACAGAATTTATTTGGCGTAGAGCAGCCGTTTCGAAATCTTATGATGCAGTCAGTGTCTGCAAATCCGATGTTTCGCAAACTTATGGGTGTGCGTTATATTCTTTCAGAGAAAAATGTGATTGGATACGAAAAAATTATGGAAGATGGGAAAGTTGCCGTTTATGAAAATAAAAATGTCTTTCCGATCGGATATGTGGCAGGGCAGGAAAACGTTACGAAAAGAGCCAGGGAGAATGTGGACAATCTTCCGATAACGGGAAGCAGATTTCGGATTCACAAGAATGAAAAGACTTCAAAAGTGATCCGGCTTGGACGGAAAGCAAAGAAAGGTGAAGTGCTGTACCTTCGTTTGTGTGTTAAGAACAATCATCCTGATAAGGACGTGGCCATATGGATGAATGGTGTACGTAATAAACTGACGGCGCGCAATCATATTTATTACAATGGAAATACAATATTTTCCTATGCCATCGCGCTCAACAAAGGGGCGAAAACAGCGAAGCTGACATTGGGCGAAGGAGATTATATCCTATCTAATGTTGAAGCTTATATAGAGAAAGAGGAAGCGCCGATTTCCTACCATGCCTTTCAGCCAGACTGGAATCATACGAAAGGCAATCATATAGAAGGAACGGTGGAAGGAATGAAAAATGGCTATTTCCTGACATCGATTCCATTTGATAAGAACTTTGACGTGTATGTAGACGGACAGAAAGTAAAGTTTCAAAAAATAAACGAGGCATTTTTAGGATTTTCTATGGGAGAAGGTATTCATCGGGTGAAGATCATTTACCATGCACCGGGGAAAACTCTCGGCTTCGTCGTCGCATTCGGAGGAATCCTCCTTTTTGCAGGGTGGATGTTCTGGCTGGTCTTTACAAATAATGGGGATATCGTTATAATACCTTTACATGGCCAAAAGGCCAAAAAGAAGGAGAATTTATCATGAGTGAAAATGTATTGGCCGTAGTGGCAGGAAAAGAACTTACAGAAGCACAGTTTGAGGCGTATTTAAAGAGCGTTCCGAGAGAGCAGCAGATGTATGCACAGAATCCACAGTACAGAGAACAGTACAAAGAGCAGTTTATCGATCTTTATCTTTTTGCACAGCTTGGACAGGACGAGAAGATGGATGAGACAGCTGAATTTAAGGAGATCATGGAAGGCGCAAGAAGAGACATTCTTGCACAGCTTGCTATGAGAGACATGTTAAAAGACATCACTGTAACTGAAGAAGAAGAGAAAGCTTTTTACGAAGAGAACAAAGCACAGTTTGGGAAAGGTGCTACAGTAAATGCAAAGCATATCCTGACAGATTCCGAAGAGAAATGCCAGACAATCCTTAAAAATATCGAGTCCGGAGAGAAAACTTTTGAAGACGCAGCAAAAGAATTCTCTACATGCCCATCGGGAGCACAGGGTGGAAGCCTTGGTGAGTTCGGAAAAGGACAGATGGTAAAAGAATTCGAAGACGCAGCATTTGACGCTGAGATCGGCAAAGTAGTAGGACCGGTAAAGACACAGTTCGGATATCACCTTATCAAAGTTGAAGCAAAGAACGAAGCAAAGACTGCAGAATTTGAAGAAGTAAAAGGTCAGATCCGTCAGCAGTTATTAGGCATGAAGCAGAATGAAGCTTACGAAGCAAAAGTAAAAGAATTAAAAGAAAACTATTTAAAATAATTTTCGATGAAAAAAGAGTCGGCAGGAAATCCTGTCGGCTCTTCTTTGTTGTTAGGGCAAGGCCATGTTTTACATTGTGGAGTTTTTCGTTGATCCGAA
>JAUNTC010000070.1 GCA_030538915.1 Lachnospiraceae bacterium
AAAAAGGTAGTGATTTCTCGGTAAAAACGACGATTCATATCCATAGACTTTTTGAGAAGTTTGGCTTTGATGAGGTGTTTGGAAGAAGTGCAGTTATGGAACTTCTTGGGTTGAAAGCTTCAGGTGCTTCAAAACTTCTTTCCAATTTGGTAAAGGCAGATATTATTGAACCAGTATCCGGTTACGGAAAAGGAAAATATAAATTCAAGAAGTAATTAGAAATTCCAAGGAGCGATGGCTATGGAGAATAAATTAGAAAAAATCGGTCAAAATAGTTTTATGGATAATTTTGTTAAAACCGATGACATCTTAAAGGATATGTGTGGGATTATCGAGTCCTCACAAAAAGATGCATATCAGGCTGTCAATACATTGCTCGTGCAGAGAAATTGGTTGATTGGTTACAGAAGAAGAATTAGGTGGAGATGAACGCTCGGAGTATGGGCTAGAGGTAATAAAGAAAATTTCTAAAGAACTGACTCAGCGAAATGGAAAAGGATATGATAGAAGTAATTTATATCATTGTCTGAAGTTTTATAAAACCTTTCCTGAAATTGTCGACACGGCGTGTAGACAATCCGGCATTTTGCTTTCGTGGTCGCATTATAGAACATTATTACAGGTCAAAGACCTTGAAGCTCGTGACTGGTATGAGAAAGAAGCCGCAGAACAGATTTGGAGTGTTCGTACTTTGCAGAGGAACATTTCTTCGCAGTATTATTACCGTATGCTGGGGACTCAGAAAAAAGAGTTTGTAGAAAGTGAAATGAAGGAACTGACTACAAAAGATGTAGATATTGTTGTGTGTATCTGGTTTGCAATGGGAAACAGCTGTCGGAAAGTATTCCTGCGGATGGTTGTTCCTCTTTCCTGAATGTTACAGATAAAGAATATAAGGTAGCTGGCCATGTTGACATTGATGAAAATACGAATGTAAAAGTTGTTGTATATGATGGGAAAAAGACAGAACCACATATAAAGTAAATGGACATTAAACTTGAGTTAAAAAAGGAATAAGAGAAAATGGGAATTTATTTAATTGTATGCCCGCTGGTGTTTCTGGCGGGTTTTGTAGACTCGATTGCAGGAGGAGGCGGTCTGATCTCGCTTCCGGCATATATGTTTGCCGGGATTCCGGTGCACAATGCGATTGCAACGAACAAGCTGTCCTCTTCTACAGGAACGGTAGTATCGACGGCGAGATTGATCAAAAATAAGAAAGTAGACTGGGGATTTGTACCAGGAACGGTGATCGGAGCATTGATCGGTTCTGTTGTCGGAGCGAATCTGGCATTGATCATCAGTGACCGCATTTTGAAGATGGTATTGGTTGTCATCTTGCCAATCGTAGCATTCTGCGTGTTAAAAGACAAGAATATGGATGTGGAAGTCCCGGTTGAAATGACAAGAAATAAGCAGTATCTGATCGCATTTGCATGTTCTCTTGTGATTGGATGCTATGACGGTTTCTATGGACCGGGGACAGGAACATTCTTATTGCTCGTATTCACCAAACTTGCAAAAATTGAGCTGGAGAAAGCAACAGGGAATGTGAAAGTTGTAAATCTTGCATCTAATCTATCGGCTCTCGTTACATTTATCCTTGCAGGCAAGATTATGTGGGGTGTAGGATTGGTAGCATCCTGTTTCAGTATTGCAGGACATTATGTAGGTGCCGGAATGGTTGTGAATAATGGAGTGAAGGTAATCAAGCCGATTATTTTAGTCGTGCTATTATTATTATTGATCAAGGTCGTTTCAGGAATATAAAAATATTTTCCAAAATATAAAAAGAATCGTATATTTACCACGAGCAGTTAGTCTGTGAAATACAGGTTAACTGCTTATTTTTTATGCCCAAAAAAGGGACTGTATCTGTACAAATAAGCATGATTAAATTGTTAGAATTTTACGAAAAATGCGAAAATAACAAGGAAAAGATTGATTTCTGACAACTTTGCTGTTATAATATCAAGAAATAGCACCGTTAATAAAAACTTTATAGATATTATACAACAAATCGGGGACGTCATAGCTAGAATAAACACTATGACTTAAAAGAAAAAAAGACGTCATGATGATGTATCATGGCGTCTTTTTGTATGATTGATCTGAAGTACAGCGGTAAAACCAGGAATTTGTATAAAGGAGCAGATTTCTGATGAATGCAAAAAAGCTTATGTATGATAGGCAGAAAGAGAGGAAATTTTTATGAAAAGGAGAGTTTTAGCAGCAATTTTAGTCGCGACGATGGTAGCTGGAGTATTCACAGGTTGTGGTACACCAAAGTCAAAAGGATCTTCGAATTCAGGGGAAAAGGTATTCCGTTATTCAACAAGAACAGAACCTACGACACTGGATCCGACAAAGAGTAACTGTATTCCTGACAATGAGGTTCAGCATGCACTTACAGAAAGCCTCGTAAGAAACACAGGCGGAGAAGTAACTCCGGGTGTTGCTAAAGACTGGAAGGTTTCAAAGGATGGACTTGTTTACACATTCAACTTGAATCCAGACGCAAAATGGAGTGACGGAAAACAGATTAAAGCGGAAGATTATGTATACAGTTGGCAGAGACTGATGAATCCTGAGACAGCAGCACCGTATGCTTTCATCGGAGAGTATATTAAGAACGGACGTGCAGTTGAAACAGGAAAGATGAAACCTGAGAAACTTGGAGTGGTTGCAAAAGATGATACAACATTAGAAGTAACATTAGAGCATCCAACAGCATATTTCTTAAGTATGATCGGAGCACAGGCACAGTTCGCACCGCTTCGTAAAGACATCGTAGAGAAATATGGAAAAGAATTCGCAGCAGATGCTGAGAAGAATGTTTACTCTGGCCCTTATGTACTTACAAGCGCAAAAGAACAAAAATGGATTTTTGAACCAAACGAGAATTACTGGGATAAAGATTCTATCAAACTTGACCGTGTAGAATTAAGTTATGTACAGAATCAGGAGACTGCTCTTCAGATGTATGAATCAGGAGAACTTGATTACTCTGAGATTCCATCAATGGCAGTGCCGACTTACAAAGGTAAAGATCATTCATTCCGTAATGGTAACGTAGATTACTATTATTTCAACAATGATGCAAAGAAAAAATCACCTATGAGCAATAAGAATTTCCGCCTTGCATTAAACTATGCACTTGACAGAAACTCTTACAACAAATTAGTTAACAATGATGTATATTCACCAAGTAACGCACTTGTATTCAGCGGACTTCAGGGCGCAGATGGCAAGTATGGAAAAGAGTCTACATTAAAATCTTATCCATTAAAAGGCGATGATGCAAAAGCAAAACAGTATTTGAAAGCAGCTTTAAAAGAACTTGGAAAATCAAAAGCATCTGATATTAAAGTTACAATTACAACATCGGATGCCGATGCAGCTAAGAAACAGGCTGAAGTTTGTCAGGAAATGTGGAAGACAAAACTTGGCATTAAGGTAGAAATTAACCAGATTACATATGCAGAAGTGCTGAAACGTCACGAGACAGGTGATTTTGAAATCGCCTGGGGCGGATGGGGAAGCGATTATGACGACCCATACAGCTACCTTGAACTTTTCAAATCTGACAGTGCTTATAACTATAGCCGTTACAAAAATACAAAAGTTGACAAACTTTTGAAAGATTCACAGACTGAGACAGATGCAAAGAAACGTATGGAGATGCTTCACGAAGCAGAACAGCTGATCATTGATGATGGTGCATTCTTACCACAGGCAGAGAGAAAAGTACATTACCTTGTGGATGATGATGTGAAAGGTCTTAACTTCTTCTATTGCAGTATCAATCTTGACTGGGTATATGCAGACATTAAGTAATTGAAACATGTTTTAAATTCAATCGCTGCCCGGGAGTAAACCGGGCGGCGAATTTATTCTACTACAAGGAGGGGACGTTAGATGCGGAAATATGTTGTGAAGCGAGTAATTGCTGCCGTATTGACAATGTGGGTATTGATTACCGCTGTATTTTTCCTGGTACGTTTGATGCCTGGAGACCCGTTTCAAAATCCCAAGATGACCGAACAAGTTAGGGAAAATTTGGAGAGCTATTATGGATTTGATAAACCACTGATCGTACAATACGGTGTGTATATGAAGAACCTGCTTCATGGTGATTTTGGATTTTCAATGAAATTTACAAACAAAACAGTTAACACGATTATTGGAGAGACATTCCCATTCTCGGCAGACTTAGGTATCCGTGCTTTGGTACTGGCCATATCGATCGGACTTGTACTAGGTATTATATCTGCAAGGAACAGGGGCAATAAGCTAGATTTCTTCTGCGTTATTATTGCCGTTATTGGAACGAGTATCCCCGATTTCATTATGGGAGCCTTACTACAGTACGGATTTGGAATCAAGTGGGGCTTACTCCCGGTAGCGCAGTATAATGGTATAAAATATACGATCCTACCCGCATGTGCGCTGGCATTCTATACACTGGCGTCGGTGTCTCGTATTATGAGGGCGAGTATGCTGGAGGTTGCCCAGCAGGATTATATTAAGACAGCCCGTTCAAAAGGTGTATCAGAAATGAGAATTACAGTGAAGCATCAGATAAGAAATGCCATTATGCCGGTTATGACAGTTATGGGACCGACAGTTGCTTCCGTACTTACAGGAACCTTCGTTATTGAGTCCATTTTCGCTATTCCTGGAATGGGTAAGTATTACGTGGAAAGTGTATCCAATAATGACTATTCTATGGTATTAGGAATGACAATATTCTATGGTGTATTTTTGATTTTCTGTAACCTGGTTGTAGATATTCTGTACGGTGTAGCGGATCCGCGTGTACGTATTGGTGAAAGGTAGGTGGGAAAGATGGCAGAAATAAAGAAAGAATCTTTTGTAATACGAGGAAAAGATACGACTCGCATGGAAAGCATTAGCAGGCCATCACTCTCCTTCTGGTCAGATGCGTGGAGACGTCTTCGAAAAAACCGGAGTGCTTTTATCGGACTTTGCATCATTATATTTTATGCGCTCATGGCGATCTTTGCACCGATGTTCAGTCGTTACACACTGTCTCAGATGGATATAAACGCGAGAAGTGCATTTATTTCCAGCGCACATTGGCTTGGTACAGACTCCACGGGACGTGACCTTTGGGTACGTATTTGGATGGGAGCACGTGTTTCTCTTAGTATTGGTCTGATCGCAGCTGTTGTAAATATGTGTGTAGGTGCAGTAATCGGAGGACTCTGTGGATTCTATGGAGGAAAACTGGATATGATCGTGATGCGTATCGTAGATCTTTTATACGGAATCCCAAGTCTTATTATTACCATTCTCGTTGTAATGGTACTTGGTAAAGGTATTGCTCCTTTGATCGTAGCTATGTGTGTTGTGGGATGGATTGGTACATGTCGTTTCGTGCGTGGTGAGGTTTATCGAATTAAAGAACAGGATTTTGTTCTGGCGGCAAAAGTGCTCGGTGTACCGAATTTTACGATTATTATGAAACATATGATTCCTAATATTCTTGGAATGCTCGTAACAAACCTTTGTATGGCAATTCCGGGTGCAATCTTCCAGGAAGCGTTCCTAAGCTATATCGGACTTGGTATTACACCACCGAACTGTAGCTGGGGAGTTATCTGTAAAGAGGGAATTCAGTATCTACGCTATTCACCACATCAGGTGTTGATACCGGCATTTTTTGTATGTACAACCATGCTGGCTCTGAACCTTCTTGGTAACGGCCTGCGTGACGCAGTGGATCCAAGACTGCGTGGAACAGAATAGGAGGTATCATAGAAATGGCAGATAAAGATAAAATTCTAGAAATGAAAAATGTTGTATACTCCTTTCATACATACGGCGGCGAAGTAAAGGCTGTACGTGACGTAAGTTTTGAAGTAAGAAGAGGAGAAATACTGGGAATCGTTGGAGAGTCCGGTTGCGGTAAGAGCGTTACGGCCCAGTGTATTATGAGATTGAATCCGGAGCCACCTGGATTTTTCGAGGGTGGCGAAGTTTGGGTCAACGGAAAAGATGTTTTGAAAATGACGAACAAGGAGCTTAGAAAACTCCGTGGACAGGATATCGGTTTTGTATTTCAGGATCCTATGACTTCCTTGAATCCAACAATGAAAGTTGGAGCACAGATTGAAGAAGTATTTTTAGGACGTACAGATGTAACGAAGAAAGAAGTTAAGGAAAAAGCATTGGAGATTATGAGACTCGTAGGAATCTCAGATGTTGAGAAACGTTATAAACAGTATCCACATGAATTATCAGGTGGTATGAAACAGCGTGTTATGATCGCCATTGCACTGGTAAGTCGTCCAGACCTTGTTATCTGTGATGAACCGACCACATCTTTGGACGTTACAATTGAAGCACAGATCCTTGATCTGCTTCTTGAACTTAGAGAAAAACTTGGAATGTCCATTATTATCATTACGCATGACCTTGGAGTTATCGCACGTATGTGTGACCGTGTAGTTGTTATGTACGGTGGAAAGATTGTAGAAAAAGGAACCGCACAGGAGATTTTCTATGACACAGCCCATCCATATACAAAAGGTTTGATGGGATCAATCGCAAAACTGGATACAGCGAAGGGCGAAAAATTGACGCCGATCGATGGAACACCTCCGGATTTGTTTTACCCTCCAAAGGGATGTCCTTTTGCAGCACGTTGCGAGTATGCGATGGATGTATGTAAGGATAACCCACCGTGTAGCTATAAGATTTCTGACGAGCACATTACAAACTGCTGGCTGCAGCATGAATGGGCTCCGGATACAGATATGAAGAAAGAAAATGCAGTAGTACTTGAGGAAGGAGAGGTGAAAGCAAATGAATAATAACGAAAAACAGCCTCTCGTACAGGTAAAAGATGTATGTAAATATTTTAAGGTTGGAAAAAAAGCAGATTTAAAGGCAGTAGACCATGTTTCCTTCGATGTCTATAAAGGTGAGACCGTTGGTGTTGTTGGAGAGTCCGGTTGTGGAAAGTCCACACTTGGACGTTGCATGATCCGTCTATATGAACCGACAGCAGGGCAGGTGCTTTATGATGGAAAGGATGTTACAAAACTTTCAAAAGAAGAGCAAAAACAGTTCTGTAAGCAGGTGCAGATGATTTTCCAGAATCCATATGCTTCATTGAATTCCCGTATGACGGTAAAGGAGATTGTAGGGGAAGGATTAAAGCAGCAAGGATGCAATAATAAAGAAATAGAGCAGAAAGTACAGGAATTGTTGGAGACAGTAGGATTGAACAAAGACCATATGTCTCGTTTTCCTCACGAGTTCTCTGGTGGACAGAGACAGCGTATCGGTATTGCCAGAGCACTTTCTGTAGAACCGGATTTTATCATTTGTGATGAGCCGATTTCTGCTCTTGATGTATCCGTGCAGGCGCAGGTTATCAACATGCTGAAAGATCTGCAGCAGGAACGTGGACTGACATATCTGTTTATCGCGCATGACTTAAGTGTTGTAAAATATATTTCCGACAGAGTTGTCGTAATGTACTTAGGAACAGTCGTAGAGACTGCAGAGACAGAAGAACTTTACAGTAATACACTGCATCCATATACAAAAGCACTTATTTCTGCAATTCCGGAGGCAGATCCGGATAAGGCGAAAGCAAGTAAGCGTATCCCAATCAAGGGCGAGATTCCAAGCCCGATTAATCCACCAGATTGTTGTAGATTTGTGGAACGTTGTCAATATGCGACAGAGCGTTGTCGAAAAGAAAAACCGGAGCTTCGTGAAGTATGTCCGGGACATCAGGTAGCGTGCCATCTGGTATAACCTGGTGAATGTGAATGGGTAATAAAAAACAGCAGTTTGATATAACTTTTAGTTATATCAAACTGCTGCTTTTATGTATTATACAGGTGAATTTGAAAAGCGTATACTGTAAAACATAAATAAAGTGAACGTAGGAGGGAATAAAACATGGGAAATAGAGCACCATTTCGTTATGATATAGTTGGAAGTTTTTTACGTCCGGATAATTTGAAAAAAGCAAGAGAAGAATTTTTGAAAGGCGAGATTGACGCCGAGCAGTTGAAAGCGGTTGAAGACAAAGCAATCAAAGAGCTTGTTGAAAAAGAGAAAGAGACGGGTCTTTTGGCTGTCACAGACGGAGAATTCAGAAGAAGATACTGGCATCTGGATTTCCTTGCAGATTTAGAAGGGGTGGAAGAGATTAAGGCAGATCACTGGTCTGTACATTTTAAAGGGCATCAGCCAAAAGCTGCAACGCTTAAGATCGTAGATAAAATTGATTTTGGTAATCATCCGTTTTTGGAGCACTTCAAATATTTAAAGAGTATTGCAGGTGACACACTTTGCAAGATGACGATTCCATCGCCATCTATGCTGCATCTGATCTGTTGTGTACGCTCGGAAGAATATGCACCGATCAAGCGTTATCAGGATGCGAAAGATCTGTATCATGACATTGCAATTGCTTACCAGAAGGCAATCCGTGCATTTTACGATGCAGGGTGCAGATATTTACAGCTGGATGATACATCTTGGGGAGAATTTTGTGATGCCGAGAAGAGAAAAGCGTATAAAGATAGAGGATTTGATCTGGAGGAGATAGCAAAAAATTATGTAGATATGATCAATCTTGCACTGGAGGCAAAACCGGAAGATATGACAATTACAATGCATATTTGCAGAGGAAACTTTAGATCTACGTGGTTTTCATCCGGTGGATATGAGCCGGTTGCGCAGACGTTGTTTGGCCATTGTAAAGTTGATGGATTCTTCCTCGAATATGATTCGGAAAGATCTGGAGATTTTTCGCCACTTCGCTATATTAAGGATCAGAAAGTTGTACTTGGACTTATCACTTCAAAATTCCCGGAACTGGAAGATAAAGAAGAGGTGAAGAAAAGAATCAAAGAGGCAGAAAAATATGTGGAAAAAGAACAGCTTTGCTTAAGCCCACAGTGTGGATTTTCTTCTACGGAAGAGGGAAATGTCATGACCGAAGAAGAGCAGTGGAAGAAAGTCGCATTTGTAAAAGAAGTCGCAGAAGAAGTATGGGCTGATTAGATAATGAAAAAATCAGGGAAGGAGTAAATAAGCCTTCCCTGATTGTATGCTATCCGTTCAATTTAACAGTATCGGTCTCTCTTCTTTTGCAGTTGATTTTCCAATGGAACGATATTTACATATTCTGCATTGTGCTCGTCCATACACGCCTTGGCGGCATCGATGTCATCTGGGTGGATCAAAAGTGCCATTCCGCAGGCGGCCTTCCCATCAGCGGCACGAGGAGCCGGTGCGATCCGGTTCGGTATGTCGTGCTCGTCAAGAAGCTCGTGGAGCATCATGCCCTGGGTGTGATTGTCGAAGAGTACATAGTAGCGAATATGTTCATTTTTATTTTCCATCTTACTGGTTTAACATCTCCACAAATGCACCGATTCTTGTACGAAGCTGTTCTGCATCTTCGTCAGTGTAATCTGTTTCCAGAGAGAGTACCGGAACGCCTTTGTCTTTCAGTGCTTCAGCAACTGCAAGCTTCTCTGTGTCGTACAGACAGCAGAACATGAGACTGCAATCGATGACTCCGTCTACCTGGTATTCGTCTACCATACGGAGGATATCGTCGATACGTCCTGTATTTGGTGTGAAGCATGCGCAGTTTGTCTTCATGTAACGCTGTGACAGATTCATGAACTGCTCATCCAGTGTCTCGCCGGATTCGTCAACAAGGTTTTCAAAATATCTTGTTCCTGTACACATCTCTTCACAAACAACAACAGCACCGCTTGTCTCGATGATGTTATGTAATTTCCAGTTCGGAACTGCAAGAGGAGTTCCCGTGATCAGGATACGTTTTGTTCCTTCAGATACAACGGATACACCATCTTTGATGCGCTGTTCCAGTTCGTCAGCCAGACGGTTACACATCTGTGCACAACGTGCAGGATCATCGAAGAAGGAAATCTGAGTCATGAGAAGTGCATCACGTCCGGAGATTGGCAGACATTTTGATTTTCTGCAGTCGTATACTATCTGAAGTGCTTTTCTCTTTTCGTTGCATAGTTTGATCGCTTCGGCAAGTTTTTCCGGTGTAACTTCGTTGCCTGTAAATTCTTCTACTACTTTTGCAAAATCAGCGATTTCTTCTTTCCATTTGATGATGTCTTTTTCGCGTTTCATCTGTGGAACATCCATAATGTGCATCGGGATGTCTTTTCCAAGAATTTCGTAAGCTTTCTTTTTACCGTCGCAAGTAGTCTCACCGACATACATGTCTGCGATGCGGAAGAATGGGCAGGTACGTCCAAGTCTTGCACCTACGGAAGCTTTTACGAGTGGACAGACATTTTTTGGGAGTACTTTTTCTCCATCCGGAACCCAGAACTGAGAACCACCGCAAAGTCCGGTTACGATACCATTTGCTGCAATGATTACTTCGTCAGGTACATAAACGCAAAATGTTCCGAATACTTTGCGTCCTTTTTTCTGCTCCTCAATTAATTCAGCCGGGCGGATCCCGTGAACCTCAGCAATGACCATATCCCAGAAATCCATTGCTTTCGGACGGTTTT
>JAUNTC010000071.1 GCA_030538915.1 Lachnospiraceae bacterium
TAAAAGGGGAGAGAAAATCAAGTCACTTGTCACTCGCAAATCTGTATGGTATAATAATGTGAATTTAAGTAAATGAGGTGACAGGCGAATGTCAATGGTTGAAGAGATAAAGAAATTAAAGGAAGAAAAGAACGCAGTTATTTTAGCTCACTATTATGTACCGGCTGAAGTACAGCAGATAGCAGATTATGTCGGAGATTCATTTTATCTGAGCGGGGTCGCAGTAGACCTGGAAGCACAGACAATTGTATTTTGCGGTGTTGAATTCATGGGTGAGAGTGCGAAAGTATTAAGCCCGAATAAGACGGTATTGATGCCTGCAGCAGATGCAGATTGTCCGATGGCACATATGGCTGATCCAGAGACGATCAAGAAGGTACGAGAAGAATACGAAGATCTTGCCGTTGTATGTTATATCAATTCTACAGCGGAGCTTAAGAAGTATTCAGATGTTTGCGTAACATCTTCGAATGCAGTGCAGATTGTACGTGCTCTTCCACAGAAAAATATTTTCTTTATCCCAGACCGGAATTTAGCGCATTATGTTGCGCAACAGGTTCCGGAGAAAAATTTTGTATATAATGAAGGCTTCTGTCCGACTCATGAGAGAATGGATGAAGAGGAAGTGTTAGAGCAGAAGAAGCTGCATCCGGAAGCAGAAGTATTGGCACATCCGGAATGTAATAAAACGGTCCTTCAGCATGCAGATTATATCGGAAGTACGAAAGGAATCATTCAGTACGCGACTGCAAGTAAGAAACAGGAATTTATTATCTGTACCGAAGAAGGAGTCGGATATGAACTGCAGTGTCAGAATCCGGAAAAACGTTTTTATTATCCGAAGAGCTTACCAGTCTGCCCGAATATGAAGAAGGTAACACTGGAGAAAGTTCTGCATGTATTAAAGACCGGAGAGAATGAAGTACAGGTAGACGTAGACCTTCGCGAGAAGACAAAGCTTCCATTGGAGCGTATGCTGCAGCTTGCGAAGTAACATGAATGCTTTTATTAGATGATGGAGGGATAAAAGTGAAAGATAGAAAAGTGGATGTGGTTATTGTCGGAACCGGAGTAGCCGGAGTTTTCCATGCGCTGAATCTTCCGAGCGATAAACAGATCCTTATGTTAACGAAGTCTGACCTGGAGAGCAGTGATTCATTCCTTGCTCAGGGAGGAATCTGCGTTTTAAGAGACGAGAACGATTACGACAGTTATTTTGAAGATACAATGAAAGCCGGTCATTACGAGAATCGTAAGGAATCGGTAGATATTATGATAAGAAGTTCGAGGGAAATCATAGAAGATCTGGTATCTTTCGGAGTGGATTTTGAGACGAAGGACGGAGAGTTCTGCTATACGAGAGAAGGAGCACATTCCAAACCACGTATTTTATTCCACGAAGATATTACCGGAAAAGAGATCACAAGCAAACTGCTTGCAGAGGCTAAGAAGAGAGAGAATATCGAGATTCTGGAATTTACAACGATGACAGACATTATTGAGAATAATGGTAGCTGTGATGGAATATATGCGGTCGATAAGGACGGAGAGGAATTCAAAGTCTTTGCAGACTTTACAATTTTTGCAAGCGGAGGTATCGGTGGTCTGTATGAGAATTCCACAAACTTTGAGCATCTGACGGGAGATGCGTTGGAAGTTGCCAAGAAGCATGATATACGATTGGAGCATTTAGATTATGTGCAGATCCATCCGACTACACTTTATTCGAAGAAACCGGGAAGACGTTTCTTAATCTCTGAATCTGTCAGAGGAGAAGGTGCCGTCTTATATAATAAAGATAAGGAGCGTTTTGTCAATGAATTGCTGCCGCGTGATGTTGTGACAAAGGCGATCAAAGAGCAGATGGAAAAAGATGGAACGAAATTCGTATGGCTTTCTATGGAAAATATTCCAAAAGAAACTATTTTGAGTCATTTTCCGAACATTTATGATAAATGTTTAGAAGAAGGCTTCGATGTAACAAAGGAATGTATTCCGGTCGTACCGGCACAGCACTATTTCATGGGTGGTGTCTGGGTAGACAAAGACAGCCACACATCTATGGACCGTCTGTATGCAGTAGGTGAGACAAGCTGTAACGGCGTACATGGTGCAAACCGTCTGGCAAGTAATTCGTTGCTTGAAAGCCTTGTATTTGCAAAGAAAGCAGCAAACCATATTAAAGAAGAATACAAAAGAAGAGAACAATAGATAGAGCGTAAGGAGAGACAAGATGAACAATATTTCCATGACGCTTCAGGCAGATCATCTGATCCTGGAAGCATTAAAAGAAGATATTTCAAGTGAAGACGTTACTACCAATGCAGTGATGCCGGAAGCGGTAGAAGGTGAAGTAGACCTTATCTGCAAGCAGGATGGAGTGATCGCTGGTCTTGACATTTTCAAAAGAGTATTTGATCTGCTCGACGAAGCGACAGAAGTGACATTTTTCTGCAAGGACGGTGACGAAGTAAAGAGTGGTCAGTTGATGGGAAAGGTAAAAGGAGATATCCGAGTACTGTTGTCCGGAGAGCGTGTAGCGCTTAATTACCTGCAGAGAATGAGTGGTATTGCAACTTATACCCATACCGTTGCAGGATACTTAAAAGGAAGCAAGATTAAGCTTTTAGATACGAGAAAGACAACACCGAATATGCGTATTTTCGAAAAATATGCAGTGCGCATCGGCGGTGGATATAATCATAGATATAATCTTTCTGACGGTGTCCTTTTAAAGGATAATCACATCGGGGCAGCAGGAAGTGTTACAAAAGCGATCCAGATGGCGAAGGAATATGCGCCATTTGTACGTAAGATCGAGATTGAGGTTGAGAACCTTGATATGGTTAAAGAAGCGGTAGAAGCAGGAGCTGACATTATCATGCTGGACAATATGACACCGGAAGAGATGAAGGAAGCGGTTGCATATATCGACGGCAGAGCGGAGACAGAGTGTTCCGGTAATGTAACGCTTGAGAATATTAAGAGATTGACAGATGTTGGGGTAGATTATATTTCCAGTGGTGCACTGACACATTCATCACCGATTATGGATATTTCCCTTAAAAATCTTCATCGCATTTAAGAATAGGAAAAAGGAGTAAAGTAGACATGGAATTAGTTTCTATCAGAGATTTATACAAGAAAAAAGAAGATTATTTGGACAAGACAATCACAATCGGCGGATGGGTAAGAAGTATCCGTGATTCTAAGACGTTTGGATTTATCGTAGTAAATGATGGATCATTTTTTGAACCATTACAGATTGTATATCACGACAAAATGGAGAACTTTGCAGAAGTATCAAAGCTCAATGTAGGAGCAGCAATCATCGTAACAGGTACTTTAGTTGCAACACCGAATGCAAAACAGCCATTTGAGATCCAGGCAGATACAGTAGAGGTAGAGGGCGCTTCTGCACCGGATTATCCGCTTCAGAAGAAACGTCACAGTTTCGAATATCTCAGAACAATTTCTCATCTGAGACCGAGAACAAACACATTCCAGGCAGTATTCCGTGTACGTTCTCTGACTGCATATGCGATTCATAAGTTCTTCCAGGAAAGAGGATTTGTATATGTGCATACACCACTGATCACAGGAAGTGACTGCGAGGGTGCAGGAGAGATGTTCCGTGTGACAACACTGGATATGGACAATGTGCCGAAGACAGAAGAGGGTGCAGTTGATTACTCTCAGGACTTCTTCGGAAAAGAGACAAGTCTTACAGTAAGCGGACAGTTAAACGGAGAGACTTATGCACAGGCATTCCGTAATATTTACACATTTGGACCGACATTCCGTGCCGAGAATTCAAACACAACAAGACATGCGGCTGAGTTCTGGATGGTTGAGCCGGAGATCTCATTTGCAGATCTGGATGACAACATGGTGCTCGCAGAGTCTATGCTAAAATATGTGATCAACTATGTAATGGAGAATGCTCCTGAAGAGATGAATTTCTTCAACTCATTTGTAGACAAGGGACTTTTAGAGAGATTACAGAATGTTGTATCTTCTGATTTCGCAAGAGTTACTTATACAGAGGCAATTGAAATTCTAGAGAAACACAACGACAAGTTTGATTACAAAGTATCCTGGGGCGCAGACCTTCAGACAGAGCACGAGCGCTATCTGACAGAGCAGATCTTCAAACGTCCGGTATTCGTAACAGATTATCCGAAGGATATCAAAGCGTTCTACATGAAGATGAACGAGGACAATAAGACAGTAGCAGCGGTAGACTGCCTTGTACCTGGAATCGGCGAGATCATCGGCGGAAGCCAGAGAGAGGATGACTACGATAAGTTATTGAATCGTATGAAAGAGATGGGACTTAACGAAGAAGATTACAAGTTCTACTTAGACCTTAGAAAATATGGTTCTACCAGACATGCAGGATTTGGTTTGGGATTTGAAAGATGCGTAATGTATCTTACAGGTATGGGAAATATCCGTGACGTGATCCCATTCCCAAGAACAGTCAATAACTGCGAACTTTAAAATTTAATCGGGGCGGGGCTTTTTACAAAAATGCCCCGTCCCTTATTTCAAAGGGGAGAGATTCTATGAACATTTTAGTAGTGGATGACGAGAAAGAAATTGCGGATGTCATTGAACTTTATCTGCAAAATGATAAATATCAGGTGTTGAAATTTTATACGGGCCAGGAAGCACTGGATTGTATTAACAGCACGAAGATCGATTTGGCTATTTTAGATATCATGCTGCCGGATGTAGATGGATTTCAGATCTTAAAGCAGATCCGAGAGAAATATACATTTCCGGTCATTATGCTGACAGCTAAAACAGAATATATGGATAAGATCACAGGCCTCACATTAGGGGCAGATGACTATATTCCAAAGCCATTTAACCCATTGGAGCTTGTTGCCCGCGTGAAGGCACAGCTTCGCCGTTATACGCAGTACAATGAAGGAAGCAAAGATACAGGAGAGGTTATTGATTTTGCAGGCCTTTTATTAAATCGTAAATCCCACGAATGCGTATACAATGAAGTGCCGCTTACATTGACACCGATTGAATTTGAAATTCTGTGGCTGCTTTGCGAGAACAGAGGCAAAGTCATCAGTTCGGAAGAATTGTTTGAGAAAGTATGGCACGAGAAATATTATAAAAACAGTAACAATACGGTGATGGTACATATCCGACATTTGCGTGAGAAGATGAATGTGCCGACCGGTAAATCAGATTTTATAAAGACTGTATGGGGAGTGGGATATAAAGTTGAAGAATAATTATCGGAAACTCAAATTCAGTATATTGTTACAGACAGTACTGGTTACGGCGTTGACGGTATTGGTAGGCGGATTTATATTGCGTTACATTATCGACGGACCATACAATGACAAATTCAGCAAATTTTTTATAAAATTGTTAAAAGCCTGGAATATGGATGAGTCGACGGCAATCCACTGGTACTGGCGCTTGATCGGAGATAATAAGACATTTTTTATGGTAGTCGGATTCCTGCTTTTGTTTGCCCTTTTTTTCTATATTGCCCTCTCGAAGATGACGAAATATTTAGATCAGGTGGGCGAAGGAATCGAAAATATCGTCTCCGATTCCAATGAACCAATCCATCTTATTACGGAGTTGAAACCAATCGAAATTCGATTGAACGAGATTAAGGCAACGCTGAAGCGACAGGAGCTGGAATCGGAAGAAGGAGAGAAACGAAAAAATGACTTGGTACTGTTTCTGGCACATGATCTGAAGACGCCATTGACATCCATCGTTGCGTATCTTACGATGCTGGATGCACATCCGGATATGTCAGAAGAGGAGAAAGAAAAATATACACACATTGCGCTGGAAAAATCGTTGAGACTTGGAGAGTTGATCAATGAATTTTTCGATATCACCCGCTACAATCTCCAGAATATTGAACTGGAGCCGGTAGAAATCGACCTGTCGCTCATGCTGGAGCAGATCGCGGATGAGCTTTACGGTGTACTGCAGGATAAGCATCTGTGCTGTGAAGTTGAGGTGGAAGAGAATCTTAACGTGACCGGAGATCCGGATAAGCTTGCCAGAGTATTTGATAATATTTTACGAAATGCGATCGCATACTGTTATGAAGATACGAAGATCCAGATCCATGCGCAGAAGAAAGATGATGATGTAGAGATTACATTCAGCAATGAAGGAGATCGGATCCCCGGAGCGATGCTTCAGACGATTTTTGAAAAATTTTATCGTGTGGATGGATCAAGATCAAGCGGAACCGGCGGAGCCGGGCTTGGTCTTGCAATAGCAAAAGAAATTGTAGAGTTGCATAAAGGTACGGTTCGTGCCAAGAGTAATGATCAAAAGACAGAATTTATAGTAACACTGCCTTTAAAGAAGGAGCAGGAGGAAGGAGAGCAGCATGAAGTTTCTGCACCTCGCAGACATACATTTGGGGGCAAGTCCAGACCTTCCAAACGGACTCGCCGAGATAAGAAAAAAGGAAATATGGAATAGCTTTTGCGATATAATCACCGTTTGCAATGAAGAGCAGATGGATCTGTTGTTGATCGCCGGCGATCTCTTTCACAGACAGCCACTGCTTCGAGAATTAAAGGAAGTCCGCTACTTGTTTGAAAAGCTGACAGTGACGCAAGTAGTGCTCATTGCCGGAAATCATGATTATATGAAGAGTGATTCCTATTATCGTACCTTTCGCTGGCCGGAGCATGTGCATATGCTGACCGGAGAAACGATGCAGATAATAGATTTTCCCAATATACATACATCGGTATGTGGGTGCAGCTATCATACGAGAGAGAAAAAAGAAAAGCTGGATATAAAAAGTCTTAAGAAGGGGCAGGAACCGTTCGAAATCTTATTGCTTCATGGAGGCGATGAAAGTCATATTCCATTTACAAAGGAAGACCTTATAAAGGCGGACTTTGATTATACTGCGCTTGGGCATATCCATAAACCGCAGATCATCATAGAGGGAAAGGCAGCTTACAGCGGTGCGCTAGAGCCAATTGACAAGAATGATGTGGGCGCGCATGGTTATATTACAGGAGAGATCACAGAACGTGGATGCAACATACGGTTTGTTCCTGTAAATAAGCGCAGCTACATCCACAAAGAAATGAAGGTGACGCCGGAATTTACGGAAAATAAGCTTCGGGAAGAGATAGAAAACTATATCCAAAGAAACGGAAATGAACATTTTTACAAATTTATCCTGAACGGTTTTCGTGATCCGGATATTTCGTTTGATTCGGTTGAAAATTATTTTGATTTAAGAAATACATACACGCACCGGTCATCAGAAAATCAGAAGAGGAACATATTGGAAATTGTTGATGAGACGCAGCCATCTTACGATTTCGCAAAGTTGAAAGAACAGCATGAGGATGATATTCTGGGTGCATTTATAGAAGCATTTTCGGAGTATCCTTCGGATAGTATGGAGCATCGAGCATTGTGTGAAGGCGTGCAGGCGATGATGGATACAAGAAAGGGTTAGCTATGCGTATACGAGAAATCTGGCTCAAAAATTTTGGGCGTTTTTGTGACCGTCGTATAGTTCTTCATGACGGAATACAGCTGTTCTACGGAGAAAATGAAGCTGGAAAATCAACCATCCATACATTTATAAAAGGAATGCTTTTTGGGATGGAGAGAAAGCGTGGACGTTTCGCTGCAACAGATGAAAGCCACATATATGAACCGTGGGACAATCCCAATTATTATGCGGGAACATTAAGATTTGAGTCTGGAGGAAAGATATTCTGCCTTCAGCGCTCTTTTGAAAAATCAGGGAAAAATACAAAGCTTTTCTGCGAAGATGACGGAGAAGAGTTTTCGGTGGAAAATAAAGATCTGGATATGCTTTTGGACGGACTTAGTGTTTCCTCCTATGAGAATACCATTTCCTGCGGGCAACTGAAGGTGACGCCGGATGCTTCGCTTGGAATGGCGCTTCGCAATTATGCGACTAATGCGTGTGCTCAGGATAAAGGCGATATTGATCTGAATGCGGCACTTGCAAGGCTCAAGGATCGAAAACGAGACGTGGAGCGAAAAATCAAGACTTGCTTGGACGAACGTCAGAAAAAGCAGGAAGTCACAGAACAGGAAGCTTCCTTTGTGTGGGCAGACATTCATAAATGTACGGAACAGTTAAATCAGATCAAAGAAGAACTTGCGATCCGTGACGCCGAAGTAAAAGAAAAAGGAAAACTACCGGAGAAAGATACGGAAGCATCTTCTGAATGGAGAATTCATCCGATTGAGCTTGTTGGCTTGCTGTTCCTTATTGTTCTGCCTCTATTCCTGGTGTCAAGACCATGGAATTATCTGATGGCGATCATCATTTTTCTCTGTGCACTTATTTATACATGGAATCGCATGAAAGTAAGCAAACAGCAGGAAAAAACAGAACCAGAGATTTTGCTGGAAGAAATCTGTCCGGAGGAAGAGAAAGTATCAAGAGAAGAACTCATCTGGGAGCAGAACCGGGTGAGTGGCGAGCTCAAGGAAAAAAAGACGCAGTATGAAAATTTAAAAGAGCAGCTGGAAGATCTGGATATCACGGATGATATTCTTACATCGCTGCAACAGACGAGAGAGGCGATCAGTCTTGCTTGTGCAAAGCTGGAAAGTCTGTCCAGAGAACTTAGAAAGCAGACAGATCAGATGCTCAATGGTCGTGTGTCTGAGATTGTCTGTGCATTTACAGGAGGCAAATATGAACGTCTCTTTGTGCAAGGTGATAATCAGATCAGTCTTCTTACAGAGGGCAGAAAGATAAGGATTGAACAGGTGAGCCGTGGAACAGCAGAACAGATTTATCTGGCACTTCGTATTGCGGCCGCAGAATTTCTGTATGAGGAAGAGTTCCCGTTGATTCTTGATGACACGTTTGGATTTTACGATGAGAAGCGACTGGAAAACACATTGAAGTGGCTTGCAGAAAATAAAAAGCAGGTATTTATATTTACCTGCCAGAAGCGTGAAGAAGAGACGCTTCAAAAATTAGATATACCATACACAATGACAATTGTGTAAGATGGAACTGCTTTCTTCTGGGAAAACAAGTAAAATGGTGGAAACTTGTTACCCAGTGGGGAGCAGTTATTTATTTGGATAAATACTATCTTCGGTGGAATGAAGGAGGAATGCGATAACATCAGAAAACTGTTGATAGTCGTCAAGAAGTTGATTGAAATATTTTCGCCCCTCTTCTTCCAAATGATAGTAAACTCGAACCTGCCGTTTTCCTACTTTTTTATCATAACAGGAAATGTAATGCTGATCGGTAAGTCGATATAAAATCGGATACATAGATCCTTCCATGATTGTATAGAGTCCGGCACTTCGTTTCTTGAAATCCTGTGATAGCTGATATCCATATTTGTCAGATTCCGACAATAATTTCAAAAGAATCATTTCAATAGATGCTTTTTCATTCCGGATAAAAGTTGTGATTTTTTTGTGCCCATAAGAGGTTTCCTTTCTTCGATACATTATTAATATTATAAAGCATTCTAAGAAAATTTTCCAGTTTTGCTGCAAGTTAAAGTGACGGTTATAGGAACAGATTTAATGTAAGTTCCATTAGCATATTTTTTCGCAATGGCAGAGGCGGTGGCTGTCGCTCCCGATTTACTCGTGGATTTGTTAGATAATTTCCAGTTAGAATCCGGACATGTGGAAGAAATAGCGGAATTTGTGCACTTGTCAGAGTTTCCGTTGTATGTAAAACTTCCGGTTACGGTGACTGACCATATAGTTCTGCCTGAACTTGTTTTGTAAGTTGATGTTTTCGATTTTGTGGTTGTCGTGGAAGCTAAAAAAGGCAACGATGAAGGAGGAGAAGATATGTAAGATATAATATAACTTCCATCATCAAAAATGTATTCTTTGGATTGTGAAGTATCGCAAGCTAATGTGTTAAGAGAAAGAAATAAACTTAAAATAACACATAAAAAACCTGATTTCATTTGATTTGCATTCCTTTCCTAGATTAATGAATTGTTGTTTCTTCATGAATGATAATGGTTTCTTTAGCATCCAAATACGCTTGATAAACGACATATGAACGATAGCTAAAAAAGATTATGAGGAGACATATACATACGGCAAAAAACTTCTTTGTATTTTTTACAATATTCATTTTATGCAGTAGTTTTGTACAATCTATATTGTTGTAGTAATCAATAATGATGTCAGAAGGGGGACCAAAATGTTGTATGAAATCATCATATGTTGCATTTGGAAATTCAAATAAGTATTCTTGCAACTGGATTTTGAGATTCCTTAAGTATTTTTTCTCTTGTTTTCCGTAAATTGGGAAAAAAGATCGACATTGCTTTAGATATTTTTCATTAAAACTTATGCTCCTTTTCATATAAATGATAACTATATTATACGAGATATATAAATAAAAACAATACATAGAACAAAAGTATAGTGTTGACAAAAAGTATAATTGGAATATAATCCCATCTTTGACAGTTAATACGAGATAAAACAGCCGCAAAGCTTGTGT
>JAUNTC010000146.1 GCA_030538915.1 Lachnospiraceae bacterium
TGAGAGAAAAGAATTTTAGAAAAATCAAAATAACTCAAAAACTTGACTTTTAACAAATACATAATTTTTCTCTAAATCCGAAAAAAATTGCATATCAGAGGCTGTATTTTCACCCTCCTTCTTTTGTATATATGAAAGATATTTTTTTATGTACGAAGGAAGGAGGTTTTTTCATGCCTAAAGTCAGAAAAGAAATTCCAGAATTGGAAAAGCTGGTGCAGGTCGGAAGAAAGAAATTTGTCCGTTATGAGGAAGGGGCACAATTATATTCTATGGGGTTGCATACATTTCAGGAATTAGCGAAAGATGCGAAAGCAGTCTATCATGTGAAGAGAGTTGTTCTGGTCAATACAGAGATTGTGGATGAATATCTTGAAAATTTCAGAGATGAATTATAAAAAATAAAATGTAATACATGAGGAGCAAAACACGTTGACTTGTTGTCGGACATAAAGTATAATAGTGTTGTAAGGAAGGAGGAAATAGTATGGCAAAGATGGGAAGACCAAAGAGTGATGATCCCATGAATTATCGTTTCACCATCCGTTTCTCCAATGCTGAGCAGAAGCAATTGGAAGCTTATGCTGAAAAGTACGATCTTACAAAAGGACAGGTGCTTAAGAAAGGATTGGAACTATTATACCGACAGGATAAGCACAGCTAAGATGCTCCTCACGATTAGTGAGGTGAGAGGATGGCAAAATCAAGAAAAGACAGCCGGGGGTATGTGTTGCGAACCGGTGAGAGTCAGAGAAAAGACGGTCGCTATTCTTATTCTTATACAGATTTAGATAAAAATAGACGAACTGTTTACGCAAAAACATTGGTTGAACTCAGAGCAAAAGAAAGAAAAATCATCCGCGACAAAGAAGATGGACTGAATCCGCAGCTGGCTGACAGGATGACGCTGAATGAACTGTATGATCGGTTTATCGAACAGAAATATGATTTGAAACCATCAACAAAAGTGAATTATCTCTATATGTATAATCACTTTGTCAGACCAACATTTGGAAAAAGACTGATTGGTAAGATCAAATATTCTGATGTGAAAAAATTCTATTATCGTATTATCCTGGATGAAGAAATGAAAGCAAATACGCTGGATAGTATACATACACAGTTGCATCCGGCATTCCAGATGGCTGTAAGGGATGGACTGCTCAGACAAAATCCAACAGACGGATTAATGGCAGAAATCAAAAAGAGCCATATCTGGGAAGATAATCCGAGACATGCGCTTACGATTCCACAGCAGAAAGCTTTTATGGATTACTTAAAAGCCCATCGGGAATATCAAGGATGGGTACCTATTATAACGGTCCTTCTTGGAACAGGAATGCGAATTGGTGAATGCATCGGTCTTCGATGGGATGACCTGGATTTTGAAAAGCGCATTATCAGTGTGAATCATACTTTTATCTACAGACCTGATGAAAACAGAAAATCGGTCAAGCATATTTCTACACCAAAGACGATTTCAGGACGGAGAACTATTCCGATGATCGATGAAGTGTTCAATGCTTTTTTGGATGAGTATGAGATCCAAAAGTGCATTGGCTTTTCCTCAGAAGAGATTGATGGATATTCAAATTTCGTTTTTGTAACGGCAACCGGAACGGTATATTTACCAAATGCAGTTAATCGAGCGATTGAAAGGGCAAGAGTTGCATATAACAAAGAAGAAATAGAAAAAGCAGAGAAAGAGGATAGAGAACCACTCATTATCCCTCATTTTTCAGCTCATCATTTGAGGCACACATTCTGCACAAGACTGTGTGAGAATGAATCGAATTTGAAGGTGATCCAAAGTATCATGGGTCACTCAGATATTACAACAACCATGGATGTTTATGCGGAAGCGACACAGGAGAAAAAGCAGGAAATTGTTGCAAATCTCCAGGGAAAGATTATAATATAAGTAGAGAATTGTCTTGTTACTTGAAGAGACAATCTATATATCAAAACAATTTGTACAACACGAATGACACAGC